>DZBC01000218.1 GCA_022729835.1 Sulfuricurvum sp.
TTTTGCTCAGATGCCGCGACTTGAGCACCTCCGAGACAATGCCCCGATTGAAGGCAAAAAACTCTTCGGCAAAAGCCTCTTTGATATCATCGGTGCCATGGTGAATCTCGATGTGCGCACGTGCGTCATTGAGCAGCGGTAGCAGCTCGATCCAGATGGGGTTGTCACGCAGGGTGCGGTAGCTCCTCTTTTCGCCGCGCAGCAAATTCATGGCTATATTGCGGTTGGAGATGTTTGAACTAAACTGATGCCGATCCAAAAAGCGCTCGATACTTGCGATCTCCTCTTCGATCGGTTCGGAAAATTGCAGTTTTGGTTCCCGAAACGACGCTTCATGAGTACGCACAATGGCGTGCAAAAGCTTCCCCAGCCCCGTCTGCTGCACTGCGGAAACTTTGATCGACTCCATGCCAAGCAACGTCGAGAGATACCCCTCATCGATCTCAATCCCCTCGCGCTGCGCCTCATCGTTCATGTTGAGCGCAATGACCATCTTGCGGCTCATGCTCATCAGCTCAGAGGTGAGTTGCAGGTTTTTCTCCAAGTTGGTCGAATCGACGACATTGAGGATCACATCGTAGCCATCACCGCACAAAAAGTCGTGCGTCACCCGCTCCTCGATGGTGTAGTCGGTGAAAGCATAGGTGCCAGGCAGGTCGATGATGGTGAGATCATGCCCCTGAAAACGAAAACGCACTTCGGTCTTCTCAACCGTTACACCGGTAAAATTGCCTACATGTAAGCGTGCATCACTGATCGCGTTGATCAGCATACTTTTGCCGACGTTGGGTTGGCCCACCAGGGCAATACGGATACTAGGCACACTCCACCTCGATCAATTCCGCCTCCTCTTTGCGCAGGGCGATACGCATCTTACCGATCCTTAGCTCCACGGTGCTCTTGAGCGGCGCAAATTCTAGTAGCTCCACTTCAACGCCCCGAAGGATACCAAACGACATCAATCGCACCTTGAGCGAGCCTTGTGCGCGCACTTTGGTGATCACGCAGCGCCTGCCCTTTTCAAAGTCGATGATGCACTGACTCATAACACGCTCCGGAAGAAAATTTCACAATGATAATTGGTATCATGTTAAGAAGAGATTAAGGAACTGCTTTTGCCTTACATGTAAGGCAAAATACTAATGCAAAAAGTGTCGAACACCGCTAAAGTAGAGCGCCATGCCATATTCATCGGCTGCGCTAATCACCTCATCATCACGCACGGAACCGCCTGGCTCGATCACCGTGCTCACCCCAGCGTGCGCTGCCGCGTCGATGGAGTCTCGAAACGGGAAAAAAGCTTCGCTTGCAAGCGCCGCGCCGCGCACATCCAAGCCCATCGCTTCGGCTTTTTTGAGTGCACATTGCGCGGCGTCCACGCGGGACGTCATCCCCATACCCACGGCCACCATCGCCGCATTTTTGACATAAACGACGCAGTTGGATTTGGTCAGCGCTGCCACCTTCCATGCGATTTCGGCGTCGAGCAGCTCCGCAACGCTTGCGGCGCGTTTGCTCATCAGCTTGGCATTTTTGACCTCATCGTCGCCCACGCGGTCGGCATCTTGATAAACAAAGCCACCCTCAACATGCTTAAAATCCATCGCATCATGCGGTACCACAAGGCGAGCGGCGTTACATGTAAAGAGCTTGAGCCGCTTTTTGGACTCAAAAAGCGCCAATGCCTCAGCGCTAAAACCTCCCGCGATCACCACCTCCAAAAAGAGCTCGTTCATCTTGGAAGCCAACGCTGCGTCCACCACACCATTGACCGCCACCACGCCGCCAAAAGCCGAGATGCTGTCGCATTTGAGCGCTTCGGTGTAAGCCTCAAGCAGGTTCTCTCTCAGCGCAAAACCGCATGGATTGCCGTGCTTGACGATACAAACTGCCCCACGATCCCCAAAGGCGCTCGCGATCTTCACCGCGCCGTTGATATCGCCCATATTATTGAAACTCGCTTCGCCTTTGAGGGTTTTGAAGTTACATGTAAAGTAGTCGTCAAACTCATAAAGCGCTCCTTTTTGGTGCGGATTTTCGCCATAGCGCATATCGAGTGCCTTGGAGCCGACGATAAACTGCTTCGATCCGAAACCACCGTTGAAGCGGCGGTTCATGTAGTTGGCGATCATCGCATCATAGGCTGCAGTATGTTCATAGGCCTTGATCATCAGGCTTCGGCGGTACTCAAACGAATCACTTCCAGACTCGATTACATGTAAGAGTTCTTCATAATCATGCACATCGGTCACGATCAACACATCTTTGAAATTTTTGGCGGCAGAGCGCACCATCGCCGGGCCGCCGATATCGATATTTTCAATGATCTCCTCAAAATCATTCGTGCGCTCTATCGTCGCTTTGAACGGATAGAGATTCACACACACCAGATCAATACCCACAATGCCATGCGCCGCAACCGTCTCGCGGTGGCTCTGTGCATCGCGGCGGTAGAGAATCCCACCGTGCACAAAAGGGTTGAGGGTCTTGACGCGACCATCAAGAATTTCGGGAAACTGCGTCACCTCGTCAATCTCAATCGCCGCGATCTGCGCCTCACGCAACATCTTATAGGTGCCTCCGGTGGAGACGATCTCAAATCCTAAAGCTTCGAGTTTTTGGGCAAATGCAACGATTCCACTTTTGTCGCTGACACTTAGGAGCGCTCTTTTCATGATGGGTCCTTATACAATAATGTTTGGAAGTTTACAGAACTTGCGCTTGAGACCCCATTACCACAGGTGCTATTTCGACCATATCCGGGCTATGAAAGAGACGATCAGGCGTGGGAATTCCTTGTAGCACGCGACCGTCGGCACAAGCACTCTTGCGCGGTTCATTATCGACCAAGCGGTATCCAACCGGCCCTAGCAACTCATACATGTAAAGATCACCATCGCCGGTAAAAAAGTTGTATGCCTCAGGAATGATGGCCCCTCTGCCCTCCGAATCAAGCGTGAAATAATCAGTGAGTTGGCGTGCATTGATACGATCATCATCAAAACAGACCCCAGCGGTCTCTTCAAACAGCGACGTGAAATAGGAGGTGCAGTCCGCTCCGCCCACCCGACCGTCATCCACCAGACGGACCGTTTTGCTGATCAGCGATGATGGGGTCAATGCAAGAGGAAGCGCAAACGGTAGAGCATTTTTGAGATCCTCTTTCATACTCATCAGTAGCTCCCTCTCGCGCCGCAATAGCGCTTCATACAAAGGAGCGTCCGCCCGTCTAGCGACCTTGTAATCATAGGTTTCAAGACCGTAAATGTGATCATCCACCAAGCATGCGCTTAGATTGAAGTCTGCCCCCATGCAGTACACATAGGGACGTCCCCCGATACGAAGTCCGCCTGCTCCAAAAGTGTAGCTCACCTCCGCATCGGAGTTCATCTCCATAGCATAGGCCAGACCGTTATCATCTTTGCCCAAATAGGCCAGCACATGCGTGTAGGTTCCCGGAATCGCCCGCGCCATATCAACTCCGGTATAGTCGCTCTGGTGCACTTCATGCCCTACAAAAATAAGATCAAAGCGTTGCAAAGGCTGGTAAAAAACCGTCTCACTACCTCGATTATTGGCCGGAAAATAGAACGT
>DZBC01000219.1 GCA_022729835.1 Sulfuricurvum sp.
AGCGCCAGTTTCTCGATTCTTGAAGCCGCTTTGGCACTGGCGCAGGCTTTTCGGCGCGATGTGGTTGTAGAGGGGGTTGAGAGCATTGAGCATGGCGTGTTGCTTCGGCAGCTTGGGTGCAATATCGCACAAGGCTACGTGATTGCCAAACCGATGAGAGAAGAGGCGGTCGCCTCGTGGGTCGATGGCTACGTGGGTCATGAGGAGTGGCGCGGTATTAAAGAGTTGGAGTTTAAAGACAAAGGTCTGCTTTATGGGCTGGTCGAGCATCGAGCGTGGCTCAAGCAGTTGCAGGAGTATTTAGACGACCCTGCTCACTCCGAAATGCCTGAACTAGACGCGGGTCATTGTCGGTTTGGGGAGTGGCTGAAGCATGAGCAGTTGTCGGATCGTTATGATACAGAGGCACTAGGTGTGATCGGGAAGCTTCACGAAAGGCTACATGTAAGCGTTGAAACAATGCTCTCAAGTCTTGATCTTGCATCTCCACTTCCACCAATGGAGGCGCTAAAAGAGCTACACGCGAGCATTCTCGATTCCATACGTGCGTTGATGAAGCACCCTTAGGTGAGCTTTGTGGCACTTAAAAAGAGGTAGTGCTTGCCGCTAAGCGTCACGCGAAAGCGGTGCTGTTGTAGGTACTTTTTACAAAAGATCACGTCATTGTAGAGCAGGGATTGTTCCGAAAAATTGTAGTTGGGCGCTTTGGCTCCATAGAGCATCTCGCCATCCATCCAGCGGCAGTTGGGAAACCCAAAAATGAGCGCACCGTTACATGTAAGGTAGTTTTGCACCAGATGCATCACAAAGCTTTTGAGCGCAATGGAGGGGCTTTGCAATGTGCCGATCGAGACGATCAGATCAAAGGGTTTGAGGTGCAGAGTATCGATGGCGTTGATATCGCTTACATGTAAGCAGACGTGATCGCCAAAACGCGCACGCGCCGCGTCGATGGCCGAAGCGCTGTGATCGATGCCCACCAAGGTCTTACATGTAAAGGCTTCATCACCCAGTTCACGGCGCATCACTTCAAATTCGTCGCCTCTATTGATGCCCAGATCAAGGATACGAGCGCGTTTTGATAGCTTCACCTGACGCAAAGCCCGCAGATAAGCGTCGAGAAAGGCCGGCTCTTCACTTTTACGAATCGCCGCGTAGGGCGAATCGGCACCGTACTTCTCCTGTAGCGTTGTGACGCTTGCGCTATGAAAGCTCTCCTGCGGGCGCAGGCGTGCGAAGCGGATGCGCACGCGGCAGTCGTCGAGCTTTTTCGGGGTGAGCATGACGCAACGCACGATCTCGGCCAGATCGCAGAGGCTACGGTAGCTGTGATAGCGGTAGGTTGTGCCTGCGCACGCGAAAGGGGTGCCGCCATAGAGCCGCGCGACATCGGGATCGAGCAGGGTGAATTCGATAGGATCGCATGATTGAGCGAGCATCCACGAGAGTATCTCTTGCATGCTATGGTCGGTGAAGTGCATGATCTCCTCTGTTTGATGAAATGATTGCGGAGTTTGCCTAAAGGATTGCTCTGCGCAGTGTTACATGTAATGCTTTTTAAACCCGGTATTGACGCGTAGTTTGAGTCCTAGATGGTAGGTGTAGGTGATCAACTTTTTGAGATAGTATGCAGACGTGCCCTTGACATGGATGCGTCCAAAAAGCTCTCCGACGGCGTAGCGTCCGCCTAGTGCGACGAAAACCCCCTGCATGGAGGCATCAAAGGGCTTGAGGGTTTCACCGCGCTCCAACTTGATGATGGCTTCCGCCGCATACTCCGCGCTGCGTTCGGCGCTTTGGGCAGTGGGCGGCAATAAGGTGGCGTCGCTGCTGCGTAGCTGTGCACAGTCTCCGATGGCAAAAACGGTGTCGCTTAAGCGCAATGTCTCATCTACTTGAAACTGTCCGATGCGGTTGCGCGCTACTTCGGGACTTAGCTCTATGAGACTGGCCTTGATACCGCCCGTGAAGATCATAAAACAAAAATCAAGGGTTCTGCCGTCTTTGAAGTGGAGGCGATGCGGTTCGACGCGCTCGATGAAGGCATCGGTCATGATGACAATTCCAAGCGCCTCCAGACGCAGCGTTGTCTGAGCGATGATGTATGGGTGCATCCCCGGCAAAATGGTACTGCTGGCGTCGATGAGATGGATTTTGATCTGCGCGGCGCTCGCGGCAATGCTGCGTGCGTGCTTTTTGATCACGTCGGCCATCTCTGCGGCGATCTCCACACCGCTAAGGCCTGCACCACCGATGGCGATGTGTACCGGTTCATCTTGTCTGCTTTCGACTTTTTCGTAGAGGAGCTTTTCAAAGGCGCTGCGAAAGTTGAAGGCACGCTCAAGTTTCTTGACGCCGAAGCTGTTGTCGCGAAGTCCCGGGATAAAGCTAAAAAAGTTGGTCTCCGCGCCTATGGCGAGGATCAAGTAGTCATAAAAGAGCGTGGTGTCGGTGAGGCTGAGTTGGCGGTTGTCGGTATCGACATGATGCACTTCGTCGCGCAAAAAGGTGACGCGCTGTTTGAAACCACTGCACCAGTAGGGTAGGTCAATGGCGACATCATGCAGATCAAAGCGCCCTGCGATATAACCGTAGGCTTCGGTCTGGAGGTAGTGGTAGGGGTTTTTGTCGATTAGGGTGACATGCAGGTGCGCTTGGGTGGCGAGATACTCGACGGCGCGTAATCCGCCGTATCCTGCGCCGATGACGATAACGTGTTTCATGGTGAATGGCTTTTGAGAAGAATTTGCGCGATTATGTCGAAAGAAACTTAGATGAGGATTGATAACGTCTTCTACTCGGCTGTTTTGAACAGGCCTATAGGTCGTTATCTTCTAGCAGACGTTCCACTGCGTGCATACCAGCAGGGTCTCTTGCGCATAGACGCTCCCTTCAAAGTGCGCGCCTTTGGCGTAGGTATCGACCCCTTTTGGGGTGCCGCTCATAATGACGTCGCCATCTTCAAAACGCATAAAGCTTTCGATTTCGCGCAGCATTACGTCGGGTTTGTAGATCATCAGATCGACCGAAGCCTCTTGACGCAGCACACCGTCAATATGAAGCTCGAAGCGCAAAGTGGAGATATCGCCGCTAAAAGGGACAAATGCGCCGAGCACCGCCGAGCCGTCAAAGGCTTTGGCACGCTCCCACGGCAGCCCCTTGGCCTTGAGGCCGTTTTGGATGTCGGCGTGGGTGAGGTCAAGCCCAAAGCCCACCGCCGCAATCGCGCCGCTGCGAATCATAAAGCAGATCTCCCCTTCAAAACGCGTCTCGGGCGAAAACCAGCGCAGGGTGTCCGTGATGGCGGAGTTGGGTTTGTTGAAGACCACCATGCTTTGAGGTATCTCATTGCCCAGCTCATGAATATGCGCGACATAGTTGCGCCCGATGCAGACAACCTTGGAGGGGGTGAAGGGATTGTGGTTACAGGTAAGGGTGGTCATAGGTTGATCTACTATCCGTCATAGCTATTACTTCTTAAGTATGCCTCGGCATCCTCTTTGAAGTAACTTCGTATGGTTGTAGGCCACCACCAAAAACCCCCACATAACCCCATCAAAAGCCAAAAGTGGCTAAA
>DZBC01000220.1 GCA_022729835.1 Sulfuricurvum sp.
AGTTGATCAATAAATATTCACGCAACAGAGGAAGCTGAATAAATTCTAGGTCCGCGTCGTCGTCGGAAGGCTCTATGAAGAGCACCTGATCGATGTAGGGCCTGAGTTCGTCGTGTGTAAGGTTGATAGTTGATATTTTATACATGGTCGTTATTGTATAACTTTGTATGTTAGCTTGCTTGTATAAATCATGCAACGTGTAACGTTTGAGTCTCTAAAGGTGGAATCATATTTGCTACACATGTAAAAAATAAGGGCAATCAATGATCATTAAAACGGCTTTGGGCCTTTTCTGTACGCTTATTTTGCTTGGTGGGTGTGGTGCCAAACTGACGGAACCGGAGATGGATTTTAAGCCGCCGCGCTATGTCGAGGAGATGCCAGCCAAGGTGGAGGAGCGAGATTATGCTCCAACGGGAAGCATCTTTGGGCAGGGGGAAAATCCGCTCTTTTCGGATCACAAAGCGATGCACAGCAACGACATCGTCATGGTGGTGATCTCTGAGACGGCGCGCAGTTCCAATACCATGAGTAAAGACCTCTCGGAAAAAGACACAGTAGCCTTGGGCGGCGGCACTTTTGCCGCAGTGAGCAATCCCGCCGTCTCTGGCTATGCCAACGCGCTAAACGGCGTCGCCAATATTGGCTTTAATGCTCAGAGTACGTCGGCCTACAAGGGTAGTGGCGCCGCGAGCAAAAAAGCTTCACTCGACACAACGGTAAGTGCGCGTATCGTCAAGGTGCTTGAAAACGGTAACTACTTCATCAGTGGACGGCGCGAAATTATGGTCGATGATGAGAAGCAGACTTTACAAATCAGCGGGGTGATTCGTCCCTATGACATCGACCAAAACAACCGAATTGACTCCGCACAGATGAGTGATGCCAAAATCATGTACGCCAGCGAAGGCGACCTTGAGCGCACGACGAAGCAGGGATGGGGCACCAAGTTGGTGCAGTCGGTATGGCCTTTTTAGGCAAGGCTTGTGTCGCGCATGATGGCACTTGCTTCGTGGCTGGATATCTCGTTTTCGACGATGATGTGTGTTAGCCCCAGATGGATTAGATCATCGCGCTCTTTTTTGCTGTGAACTTTGACAATGATGTGCTCGTGGTTGACCAGCTCGAGTAGGGCATAGCATACATGTAAGAGTTTTTTTGGGTTGTCGATGGCGACGATCACATTCTTGGCGTGTTGTGGGTAGGTGCTTAGCAAGACCTCTTTTTTGGCCGCATTGCCAAAGATAATGTTAGCACCCTGCTTTTGGGCGCGGTGGAAGATCTCGATGTTGTTATCCAGAGCCAGATAAAACCCGCCGCGCTCAAGTGTCTCTTGCGCTACGCTCTGTCCGAATTCTCCAAATCCGATGATAATGGTGTGACCGCTTAGTGCCTCTTCATCAGCCTTTGGTTCAGGTATCTGCTCTTCACCTTGTAAGATAAGATCGCAGATTGCGGGGAGTTTTTTGAGTATAAAAGGGGTGAGAATCATCGAGAGTACCACGGTGACGATCATTGCCTGCCCATAAGGTGAAGGTACCAGCCCATAAGAGCGCGAAAGCTCCAGAAGCGCGAGGGAGAACTCCCCGATCTGCACCAGTGAAAACGCAGCTTTGAGACTGATGCGTCTGCTTTCGCGCACACGCACAAGCAGATAGATGATGGCAAATTTGAGGGCCATGATGCCTGCGAGCAGTAGAACTACGATGTGGATATAAGAGAATATAACGTCAAATTTGATCTGCATTCCCACCGTGATGAAAAAGACGCCCAAGAGTAGGTCACGAAAGGGCACCAGATCGGCTTCGGCTTGATGTTTGTACTTCGTCTCAGCGATCAGCATTCCCGCAACGAAGGCTCCTAGTGAGTACGAAAATCCCATGGTATGGGCCAGATAAGAAGCACCGATGGCCAAAAAAAGAATGGTTCCCACGAAGAGCTCGTCAGAGTTGGTCTTGACGATCTGCTCAAAGAAGGGCTCAAGTAGGTATTTGCCGCTTAGCCACAAGATGCCCAGCAACGCGATTGCAGAAAAAAACATGTGCACCAGCAAGGCGCCGATTTCACGATCACTATTGCTCATAAAGCCGATGATCAGCAAGATGGGGATTACCGCAATGTCTTGCATGATGAGGATACCCAGCGCACGCTGTCCGTGACGGCGGTTGATCTCTCCGGTTTCGTTGAACGTCTTGAGCACGATGGCGGTAGAGGAGAGGGTGACGGCGAGCGCACAGATGAAGGCGATCTGCTCTTCAATGCCCAGTATAAAGTGCCCGATCCCATAGACCACTACGGTGGTAATGATGATTTGAAGTGTTCCGGTGACGAATACTTCGTAGCGCATCCGTTTAAGATGCTCGAGCGAAAACTCCAATCCGATGGTGAACATCAAAAAGACCACCCCAAATTCGGCGATCTCTTGGAGGGTGTGGTTGTTGACTGCCTGATGCAACCCAAAGGCGTAGGCGATAACGGTGCCGGTAAGAATATAGCCGATGATGGTCGGTAGTGCATAACGCTTGAGCATAATGTTGATCATTAGCGAAACAAAGAGCGTAATGACGATAATAGAGAGCATTAACGCTCACTTTTTGAGGCTTTGATGATCAACAAAGACCCCAGCACCCCGGCAAGCAGACTTGAAGAGAAGATGGCGATTTTGACAGCGTTGATCACCTGCGCATCGACAAAGGCGAGGTTGGCGATGAAGATCGACATGGTAAAACCGATACCGCCCAAAAAGCCTACACCGATGATCTCCGACCAGCTTAGGTTGTCGGGTTTTTTGACGATGCCAAGACGCGCCCCCCAGATAGGTAAAGCCCACGATGCCGATAGGCTTGCCGATCAGCAGCCCCAGCGCAACGCCAAGCGCGATCATGAAGTGCTCTGAGAGTGAGCTTAGATCGATCAGTACGCCCGCATTGACAAAGGCAAAGAGCGGCATAATGAAAAAGGCGCTTAGGCCGTGCAGGTTGTGCTCAAGGCGCACCAGCGGATTTTGTACCTTGTCGTAGCCGTAGGCGATCTGCTCAAGCGCGTCGATCTGATGGTGGTTGAGGACAGGGATATCGTCGATATGGTGCTCAAAGTTATCGAGCGCTCCTCTGGAGTTGCTCAAAAAGGTCTGTTCGTCGATTTTGGAGCCGACGGGAATGGCCAGCGCAAGCAGCACGCCGGCGATGGTGGCGTGAATCCCGATGGCGTGGATATAAAACCACAGCGCAATGCCCAGCAGTAGATAGGGCATAAGGCTTTTGCAACCGCGCAGATTTAAAATCCAGATCAGCGCGTAGATGAGTGCGGCGGGGAGGAAATATTGAACCTGAATGTCGCCCGTATAGACGGTAGCGACGATCAGCACTGCGCCAAGGTCATCTACGACGGCGAGCGCGACAAGAAAGAGTTTGGCACTCACACTGGAGCGTTTGCCCAGCAGCATCAAGATGCCCAGCGCAAAGGCGATATCGGTGGCCATAGGGATACCAAAGCCCATGGGATTGGCGGGGTTGAACGCGACGTAGATGAGGGCGGGAACGACCATGCCGCC
>DZBC01000221.1 GCA_022729835.1 Sulfuricurvum sp.
CGATCGCTGAAAGCACCATGCCAAGCAGGCCATAACCGATCGAAAGCGTCACAAGATGGCTATCGTATGCGTAGATGACCATATAGGCCACAACGCTATGCTCAATATTACGCACCGGCAAAAAAGTGACAACGTTATAACGCTGATCCAGATCGATGAAGATGCTAAAAGGTTGCTCAAGCGCCATCTTCTCACGTATTTGTGGCTGAAGTTTGAGAAACTTCTTTTGATACACTTGTGCTTTATGCGGATCGTCTAACTCGACCAAATCTTTTCGGTAGCAGTAATCTCTGCTCTCGATGCTGGAGTGATACTGCCTCAGCTCTTTGGCAAAAGTAATCTCCTTGACGGTATCCATCTTCTCGATAAAGTGGACATGGGCCTTAAAACTCTGCTCATACGCCTGCATGAACGCTTTGGCCGTCACCGACGCCTCCACGCTCCCCAAATGCCGCCCGTCCGAACCAAACAGCGGATAAACGAAGCGAAATCCGTGGATGACACGCCCCTCTTCAAAGCCTTCATGTTTGCGTTTAAGCGCGTTCGTCTGACGCACCGAATAGCGGATCTCTGCGAGCGGATCACCGTAGCGGCTGGGTGCGTGCATCCGCAAAAAACTGCTCGAATCGGGCAGATGATAATGAAATTGATGAAAATAAAGTTGCTTGTAGTAGCGATATTCAGGCTCGATCAAGCGGTACAGCTTCTGACGAATCTGCTGCGTCTGCGTTTCATCGGCACCTTCTAGCTTCTCAAGCAGCGCGATCACGTCGGCGCGTGACAGAACAAGCTTAAATGCCGTATCGGCCAGCTCCCGATAGAGTGCGTACATCACATCGTAGTGTTTGCCTACATCTTGAGTGTAGTTGCGCAGCTCCTCTTCCATCCGGTCACTTTTGTAAGCCCACATCAAGACCAAAACTGCAGCGATCAGAACCGATCCAAGAAAAAAATAACGAGCCAATCGCATCACTACCACACCTATCATCTTTAGAATATATTATAATAATGGCATGGATACAATTAAAACAGCATTTGACAAAAACAAAAAAGGTGTTCTGGAGCGTTTTGGCAGCGGTCTAAGACTCATGCTTGTCGAAGACGAAGCGACGACCCGTTTGGAGCTCTCCAAAAGTTTGGCCTTTGTGTTTGATGAGGTCATCAGCTTCGAAAACGGCAAAGTAGCCCTTGACGCCTACCGTCTCGAAGCTCCCGATATCATCCTGACCGATCTTCACATGCCCGTGTTTGACGGCATCTCTTTGTGTGAACAGATTCGCACGATCAAAGAAGATCAAATTATCATCGTCTTCTCTGCATACGATGACTCATCCCATCTGATCCGGCTTATCAATGCAAAAGTAAGCGGCTTTGTCTCCAAGCCGATCCACTTCGAACGGTTTTGGGAGACACTACGCCACCACAGCCTGCAAGTACGCGACGCCAAAGCGTTGCGACAATACCGTGAAACGCTTGAAACACGCACCCGTCACCTTAGCGAGCAACTTCATCTACTTGAAGAGCAACTCAAACACCAGAGTCTACCTCTTGAGGATCGCTACCAGCTCCCCAATGTCGCCGCCGCTATCAGCGAGCTCAAGGCGGAACTATTGCAAGAGTGGTGCACCTATCAACCGGTTGTAGAGGCCCTAGATCAATACTCTATCGCGCCCAAATTTTTTGCCAACCACTTCGGTACACGCGTCATCGACTATATCATCGCCGCATTCGACGGCAGACAAGAGATCGGTCAATGCCCGGTTATGGTGGTGATGCTTGACTTTTTCCGCCATAAGCAGTTGCAACTTAGCGATATCTACATGATCTGCGGCAGTTTTAAAAACATCACTACAGCCTATCTCATCGAACGGCTTGGCTTTGAGAAGGAGCGCTATCTTTTGCTCTCTGGCCTTTTTGACAAAAATTTCCAATCGCTTATCCGCCAATACCGCCTCATGGAAGTTGCAGCCAAGCCGATACAGACGACGCCCGATACAAGACCAAAATCTCCCATACCAGAGGAGGAGTTCTTTGTAAGTAGCGCTTCCAATGCGCTTACTTATGTGTTGGATCACGATATACAAGAGCTTCAGGAGCTAGAAAGCGACATTGAAGATCTGGTCTCTTCGCTATCGTTTCACAAAGAGAACAAGATAGAGCAACTCCAAAAAATCGGACGTAAGTTCTTTACCTACAGCAATATCCTGATCTCCTATCCTCAATTCAACGAACTTGGCAGCTATGTTGCTACGCTTGCAGATACCTTTATCCGATTCGATCTCCATCAGGATGAGCGGGTGATGGATAATATTTTGGTGCTGATTGAAAGCTTTGTCAACGATCTGGTGGCATGGCGCTATGAGGTCTTTGAGCGCGCCGCAAATGATCCCTCTTTTCTCAACCAGTCGTTTCACTCCAACGTCGCAACCATCAAGTCATTTATCGCGCCGCAAGAGAGCGATGGCGAGATGGAGTTCTTCTAACCGCCTACTTCTGCGAAACAATACGGTTAATAATATAGAGGCGCATATCTTTATGATGCACCTCTTCTTCGAGCGCTTGCGTGTAGATCGTGGCGACTTCGGCAGCGTGCTGGTCGTATTTGAAATGGGGGAAGTGGTTTTTCCACGCTTTTTTGATCAGGCTTAGCGCCATTTTTTCATGTAGCCACTCGCTAAACATCGAAAACACCGCGAAAAAAATCCCCGTAAAGAGGACGGCCACCAAAATAAGCATATGGCAATCAATATCCATCAACGCTTTGTGAAAGATACCGATAGGAATAGCAATCAGCACATGCCAGAGCAAAATGTAGACCAAATAAGCGCGCCCCAGCAGCAGGCGAAAGCCGCTCATCCCCTCTAAGCTCATCCCGTCTTTATAAGTTTTGTTGGCAGAGAGCAACTCGCTAAAGAGTATCGGCTGTTCGGAGATCTTAAAGACAAAAGGCAGAAGTTTGGTTTCGACCCAGCGGTCAAACGCTGATTTGAGGCTCATAAAATATGCCTTACATGTAAAATTGCGCTCATTATAGCGTGTTAGAAATATTGCGGTATCAACGATTTGATACGTTGATAAATCTTTTCAAAATCACTTGAGTAGACCCGAGTATCGGCAATGGAGGTGATGAAATTGGTATCGCGCTCCCATCTGGGCACCAGATGCAAATGGATATGCTCCGCAATCCCCGCACCCCCTGCCCGTCCGAGGTTCATGCCGATATTGACCCCATACGCCCCGAACCCCTCTTTGAGCAGCCGCACGCCCCGCTGCGCCAGATCGCTCATGTGTAGCCATGAGGCAGACTCAAGCTCTTCTAGTTTGTCGGTATGAAGGTGCGGAATGATCATAAAGTGCCCCGGAGTATAGGGGTAACGGTTCATCACCACAAAACAGTGCGCGTCGCGGTAGAGTACATGTAACGTCGCATCATCCGCTTCATGCGTACTGATATGACAAAATACACACGCCTCATCTTGGGGCGTCCCCGCCAAATACTCCGTGCGCCACGGGGCGTAGAGAATCTCTTGCATGGTCTACTCCTTAAA
>DZBC01000025.1 GCA_022729835.1 Sulfuricurvum sp.
ATACGGATGGCGCACATGGGTTTGGATGGCGGTGCAGCGTTCCATCACCTTAAGTACGCCGTTTACATCACTGAAATCCAGCATTGGATCGACACCTTGGGTGTACATGTTGAGTGCCAAGGTGATGATGTCCACATTGCCCGTACGTTCGCCGTTACTCAGCAGCGTACCTTCGACGCGGTCAGCCCCGGCCAAAAGTGCCAGCTCCGTTGCCGCCACCGAAGTGCCTCGGTCGTTGTGCGTGTGGGTGGAGATCAGCACATGTTCGCGCTTGTCTAGATGCCTGCTCATCCACTCGATCTGATCGGCGTAGATATCGGGGGTGCTCATCTCCACGGTGGCAGGCAGATTGATCACAACCTTGCGCTCTGCGCTAATGCCCCAGCGCGCCGTGACGGCATTGCAGATCTGCGCCGCAAACTCTAGCTCAGTACCCGTAAAGCTTTCGGGTGAGTACTCCAAAGAGATTTTGCCCTCATGTCCTGTTTCGTACTTTTTGACCAGATCAACCCCTTCAAGCGCCAGAGCGATAATCTCTTCACACTCCTTTTGAAAGACGATCTTGCGCTGCGCCACCGAGGTGGAGTTGTACAGATGCACAATGGCGTGTTTGACCCCTTTAAGCGCCTCAAAAGTACGTGCGATCAGATGCTCACGCGCCTGAACCAGCACCTGAATAGTGACGTCATCGGGGATCAGACTCTGCTCAACCAGCGTGCGCAAAAAGTCAAACTCGACTTTGGAAGCGGAGGGAAAACCCACTTCGATCACTTTAAATCCCAGTCGTAGCAAGAGGTGGAAGAGTTCGAGTTTTTGCTCCAGATTCATCGGCGTTACCAGCGCCTGATTGCCATCACGCAAATCGACGCTGCACCAGATGGGTGCTTTGGTGATGGTGTTGTCCGGCCAAGTTCTATTTGGCAAATCAATTTTGGGGTAAGGGCGGTATTTGCCCGATCCGATGTGTTTCATCATCGAAAATCCTTTACATGTAAGCTCGAACGGCTGCTCTTGCTACGAATCAACCGTGGGCGTAATTATAGCCAATCGAAAAATCAAAGGGGATGAGCCGTGGGAGTAGCGTTTACATGTAAGGGTGTGTTATGGCCCCTCGTTCCAGCTCTCCCGAGGTGGAATGCGAAACGATGAATACTCCCAATCAGATACCTTTTTTGTAGTGAAACATTAATCCCTCACCATCAATTGCCCATCTTGGTCGTGTGATATAATTTTGAAAGATACAAGGGGAGAAAATGCAAACAATCCAACTTAAGGTAAGAGACGATATAAGTCAAACAGTATTTAATTTTTTAAATCTATTGCCAAAAAATAGCGTAAAGATTGAATACCCAGAACTTAAAGAAGAAGAGATACAGGCAAAGCTCAAAAGAGCAAAAAAGAATCTCAAAGAGGGAAAAGTTTATAGCACTCAAGAGGCGAGAGAAAAACTACTCAACAGGCTCAAGTAGTGGCGGTAATAATTACCGATGAAGCCTATAGCGATTTAGCGAGTATTTCAGATTTTATAGGACAAGACTCACCAAATAATGCAGAAAAATTTATCAATGAGATTTTTGAAGCTATAGACAATATTGAAGAGAATCTTTTGATGTATCGCAAAAGCATCTACTACGGAGATGAAAAGCATAGGGATATGATTTTCAAAAAATATACGGTGGTTTTCCAAATAGCCAAAAGTGATATAAATATTTTGGCAGTTTTTAAGGCGAGAAACTATCAAAAAAAGTAGAGTATTCAATTTTCACGTCAAAATTTGGTGACAGTGTATTTAATAAAATTCAAATCTCAACTATTGTTACAACATTTCGATAAGGACGACCCACCATCTCTTGTGGATGGTATGAGACGGGGCTGATGCTTCCAATCGAATCTTTCCGGTCGCGTATTGGTGTACGAGCGATGAAATGATCGTTATCGTCTACTGTATATCATGAATATAAATATAATTTGCTTTATATTGACAAACATGAAAATGGACTTTGGATTGATCAGCATGTGACTCATGGTGCTGCTTGGACTCTGTAACATACGGATTACAGACGCTTACGTGTTTTTAATCCGGTATTCATCCTCAAGTAGGTACCATAAGCGCCATTAATCTCCAAGGAACTGCGTGGAAGAGCTCTTTATTGAATTGCTTAAAGAGTACGGGTATATTATTTTGTTTGTGTGGAGTTTCACGGAGGGTGAAATCGGGTTGGTGATGGCGGGTATTCTTGCGCACACCGGCGATATGTGGGTGCCTATGGCCATTTTTGTGGCGGGTTTGGGTGGTTTTGTTGGCGATCAGATGTATTTTTACATCGGCCGCTATAACAAAAAATATATCTTCAAAAAACTCTACACACAGCGGCGTAAATTTGCTATTGCCCATCTACTGCTGAAAAAATATGGCTGGCCTTTGATCTTTATTCAACGTTACATGTACGGCATGCGAACCATCATCCCGATGTCGATAGGACTGACACGATACAGCGCGAAAAAGTTTGCCTTGATCAATTTGCTCAGCGCTTGGGTATGGGCGGCGGTGACGATTATTCCGGCTTATTATCTGGGCGAGGAGATCATCGCGCTGTTGCAGCAGGCCAGAGATTACTGGTACTTTGCCATCCCGGTCGGAGGACTTTTTGCTTTTGGGGTGTGGTACTTTTTCCATTCAGTCGAAAAGAGTCTAGCGCGGCGCACGAAAGAGATCCACGGACCAAGAGTGACTGCGCAAAAGTCCTAGCGGCAAGAGGCCCGCTGTGAGATTTTGAGCGGTATTTGGTAGTCAGGTTCGCCTGTGTACCATCTCTCTCAATTGCAACTTTGGATACAATAACACCTACATGTAACCAAAGGTAGAGTGTGATGGAACAGTTTTTACAAGAGGCCAAGGCGGCCAGCCGCGTACTTTCACTGCTAAGTGGAGCGGATAAAAACCGCATTTTGCGCGAAATGGCCGCATCTTTGCGGGCCAATACGATGAATATCATCGAAGCCAATGCGCTGGATATGTCCGAGGGCAGATCAAACCATCTCTCAAGTGCCTTGCTGGATCGCTTGTTGCTTGATGAGGGGCGTATCGAGTCGATGGCAGTGGCGGTCGAGGAGATCGCCGCGCTCAAAGAGCCGATAGGGCGCGTGCTTGATGGTTGGGTCACCGAAAACGGTCTGAAGATCGAGAAGGTGAGCATCCCCATCGGCGTCATCGGCATCATCTATGAATCACGCCCCAACGTCACGTCCGATACGGCGGCACTCTGCTTTAAAAGCGCCAACGTCTGTATCCTCAAAGGGGGTAAAGAGGCGCAGCGCTCCAACGAAGCCATTGCAGCGGCCTTGCGTGGCGTGTTGCGTCGCAACGCGCTTCCCGAAGCGCTGATTTCGCTACTACCCGATGCGTCGCGCGAAGGGGTGGCAAGGCTCATCAAAATGGATCGCTATGTCGATCTCATCATCCCGCGCGGCGGCGAAGCGCTGGTGCGTTTTGTGAACGAAAACGCGACCGTACCCGTGGTAAAACATGACAAAGGGCTGTGCCACACCTACATCGACCGCGATGCTATTTTAGACGACGCCATCAAGATTGCCATCAACGCTAAAGTCCAGCGCCCCGGCGTCTGCAACGCGATGGAGACGCTTTTGGTGGACGCGGCGATTGCGCCTGAGGCACTGCCCAGACTCAAAGCGGCTTTTGATGTGGCGCATACACAGCTCAAGGGATGCGATGCTACCCGTGCCATCATTGAGGTGGACACAGCGAGTGAGGCCGATTTCGACACCGAGTATCTGGCCAATATCCTTAACATTCGCGTGGTGGAGGGAGTTGAGGAGGCGATTGAGCATATCGTGCGCCACGGCTCAGGTCACTCCGAATCCATTATCACCCAAAATGTCACGACCGCAGAGCGCTTTTTGAACAGCATCGACGCTGCAGCGGTCTACCTCAACGCTTCGACCCGCTTTACCGACGGCGGGGCGTTTGGATTTGGGGCTGAGGTGGGTATCAGCACCAACAAACTCCATGCACGTGGGCCGATGGGCATCGAGGGACTCACCACGTATAAGTACAAAATCTACGGTAGCGGCCAGACGCGTTAGGAAAAACATGGAATCGTGTAAGATGTTGTTGCAATCCCTGCTGGATACGCATGATCAGATGGTGTTGGTATTAGAAGAGGAGATGGTTGCCTTTGCCAATAGCACTTTTTTGCATTTTTTTGGGTTGGCTTCGCTTTTAGAATTTAAGCGAGAGGTTGGTATGCTCGAACACCGCTTTGTGCCGCACGATAGCTATTTTCATGCTGGAAAAATCGAATCGGATGAGCGATGGTATGAGGCATTGGCGGCTTTGCCGGAGCAAGAGCGCATCGTGAGTATGATCAATACGCAGATCGTTCCGCACGCTTTTGAAGTCAAGGTGATGACGGGTATCGGGCGCTATGTTGTGGTTACCTTTCGGGATGTCACCAAGGAGCTTATTAAGCGCATCTTGATTCAAAACGATGCCAATACCGATAAGGCAAGCGGGGCGTATAGCCGTGACTATTTTATGCACACCTCTGCCTCTTTGCAAGATGCTGCCAATTTCAATAAAAAACACATTCATTTAACAACAATTGTCTTGGATTCAACGCTCAATGATGAAGCTTCGATACGCTCTTTTGTTGCTTTGATCAAACAAAACATCCGCGTAGATGATATGTTGGTGCGCTGGAACGAGAGAACCTTTGTACTGGCCTATTTGGTTGATGCGGATAGTTTTGGGGATATTGTCACGATGAAGCTCGAACATCTTTTAAAATCCCACCAGGTGCAAACCTGTTTACAACATTCATGTGCACTGAACACGATAGTACCAAAGGCTTCAGAGCCGTTGTCAGCGATGATTAAAAGGGCTTTGTCGTAGGAGAAAAGAGGTTTACATGTAAGCCAAAAAAGCTTACATGTAAGGGATTAACAAGAGTAGGTAGTTTTGAATTCAAACGCAGTAGGACGGGCTTCATAAGGCCATACTTGCGTTTCGAATTTGTAGTGCTGATAGGTGTCAATGAAGAGATCGGTCATGACGGGTTTAAGAAACTCGTTGTCACGTACGAGCGCTTCAAGTGAACCGCGTAGTGTGTGTGGCATCTGTGGGATCCCTTTTTCGCGGATCTCATCAAGTGTGAGTTCAAAAAGGTCTTCATCCATTGGACCGATAGGAACGATTTGGTTTTTGATACCGTCAAGACCGGCAAGCAGCATCGCAGTGAAGGCGAGGTACGGGCAAGAAGTAGAGTCAGGAAAGCGCATCTCGATACGGGTTGCCATTTCACCGGCACCGTAAGGAACACGGCAAGAAGCAGAGCGGTTCTGGCTGGAGTAGGTCAGGATGCTGGGCGCTTCAAAGCCTGGGATCAGACGTTTGTACGAGTTGGTTGACGCGTTGGTAAACGCAGCAACGGCGCGGGCGTGTTTGAAAATACCGCCGACATAGTGCAGCGCAGTCTCAGAGAGGTTGGAGTAGCCGCCCTCTTTGTAGAATGTATTTTTGCCGTCTTTCCAGATCGACTGGTGAACGTGCATCCCGTTGCCGTTGTCGCCATAGAGCGGTTTAGGCATGAAGGTGACGGTTTTGCCGTTGAGGTGCGCAACCATTTTGATGACGTATTTGAGCTTTTGGACATTGTCTGCCGCTTCGACAAGTGTGCCGAATTTGATACCGATCTCACCTTGAGCCTGAGCGACTTCGTGGTGTCCCAGTACGACTTCCAGACCCACTTGCTCCAGTACCTGCATCATCTCGGCGCGCAAATCAACCATAGTGTCGATCGGAGCAACCGGGAAGTAACCGCCTTTGGTGCGGGGGCGGTGGCCTGAATTGTAATTGTCTGCATAATCGGTCGGATCATTCCACTCGCCCTCTTCAGAGTCTACGCGGTACCATGATTCATTGATGGTGTCTTTGATTTTGACATCATCGAAGACAAAAAATTCATTTTCAGGGCCAAAGTAGGCCACATCGCCCACACCGGCAGATGCTAGGTGCTCAAGCGCTTTTTTGGCAATGGAGCGGGGGCATTTTTCGTACATTTGACCCTTGTAAATGTCATAAACATCACAAAATAAAATAACGGTAGGATCAGCGGTAAAGGGATCCATAAAGGCGCTTTCGACATCAGGTTTTAGGATCATGTCAGAGCGGTTGATCGGCTGCCATGCGTCGATGGAGGAACCATCAAACGGTACGCCACCGGTCAGGTTGCCGGCGTTGATCGCGCTCATGCGGTAAGAGACGTGGTGCCACGTACCTTTGAGGTCGGTAAAACGAAGATCGACGAATTGAACGTCGTGCTCTTCGCAGTATTTAAAGAATTCATCGATGTTGTTAACGAATTTTCCCATGTAGCTTCTCCTGTGTTACAAAAAAGTGAAAGTAGTATATCTAAAAGGCCCGAAAAGCAAAGAGAAGGAGATGGTTAAAAAGTGACCAATTCACGCTTTCGTGCGACAAATTTGGCGCATTTTGTATAGCCTGCTGCTCTAGCCATCGCTTCGAGTTCGTCTCGAAACAGCCCCACCTGATCGGGAGCGTGCGCGTCGGAGCCAAAGGTGATGGGAATCTCCAGTGCATGAGCCATTTGGAGCAGCTCTAGTGAAGGGTAAGGCTCGCCGATGGGCTTGCGTAGACCGGCGGCATTGAGCTCGATGGCCATGTCGGCCTCTTTGATTGCCGCAAGTGCCGGTGCGGCGATCTGCGCGATGGGGCGGCGGGGTAAGAATTTGAAGACCTTGATGAGATCAAGATGGCCGACGATATCAAAAAGGCGGCTCTTTGCCATCGCTTCGATCGCATCGAAATAGCGCTGCCAGATCGTATCGATATCTTCATGGGCGTAGCGCCCGATAAATTCGGGATTGTCAAACCCCCATCCATCAATAAAATGAACTGAGCCGATCAGATAATCGACCTTTGCATTTAAAATGCGCTCATCCATGTGACCGATCAGGTAGTCTACTTCGTAGCCCAGTAGGATCTCGATCTCCTCTTTAAAGCTCCGTTTGAGCGCGAGAATATCGGCGCAGTAGGCGGTGCTTTGCTCAAAGCTCATGCGGTATTTAGGGTCAAAATCCATCGGTGCGTGGTCGGAAAAACCAAAAACGTCGAATCCTTGTGCAATGGCGGCGTAGACATACGCTTCGGGATCGCCCAGTGCGTGGTTGCACAGTGGGGTGTGGTTGTGAAGATCGATTTTCATGGGTTGCCCTTAAAGTTAGGGTGATATTATAATACATTCGAAAAACGAGCAGGAGCCTAGGGATGACGCAAGAAGAGCTAGATGCGCTGATGAGTGGAGAGATGGACTTGGGTGAATTGGAAGAGGAGCTCGCGGCAGAAGAAGCGCTGGATGACGAAGGGTTTGAAGAGTTGGAGGAAAAAGTGCCTCCATATCGTCCCTCTGCTAAAAACCACATGCCACCTCCGCCGATTGACGATCACAAGGTTGTGCATCAGCTCGACGATGTGACCAAGGAGAGCGAAGAGAAGGCGACTCAGATCTTTGATATCATCGAAGGAATCAGCAACGATGTGATGGCTGCCGACGCCAAAGCGCATGAAAATGTTGCCATACTTGAATCGAATGTTGCGCTGTTTGAGACTTTGACGCAGAAATTCCCTGGAGTTGAGGTCTTTAAGGCTCAACTGATCAAGAATAAAAACGCACTCGTCAGTGCCAATGAACTGCTCGAAACCCTTCAAAACAGCTCTGATAGCATCATGAATGTTATGGACATTATGCAGTATCAAGACATCCACCGTCAAAAAATCGAGCGCGTCATCAACGTCATGCGCGCCCTCTCAGGCTATATGAACGCACTTTTTGAAGGGCGCATTGATGATGACAAGCGGGTCACTTCCGCCACCCATCTACCCGGCGACCAGACGACCCAAGACGTAGTCAGCAACGACGAGATCGAAGCGCTGCTTGCGTCGCTGGGAAAAAAATAGTCTCCCCCGTATGCGCCAACTTCTTTGCTTAAAAATGCTCCCTTGAAACCCGTAGAACTACTCTCTCCTGCGGGCAACCTAGAAAAACTCAAAATTTCTATCGACTATGGCGCAGACGCCGTTTATGGCGGGGTGAGTCACTTCTCTTTGCGCATCCGCTCAGGCAAAGAGTTTGATATGCAAAGCTTCAAAGAGGGGATCGACTACGCCCATGCGCGCGGGCGCAAGGTTTATGTGACCATTAACGGCTTTCCGTTTAATTCCCAGCTCTCTTTACTTGAAAAGCATATAGTGGCGATGGCGGAGTTGGAACCCGATGCGTTTATTGTGGCGACGCCCGGTGTGCTGCGTATGGCGCATCGCTTGGTACCGCAGATGCCGCTGCACCTCTCGACTCAGGCCAATGTGATGAATGTGCTGGATGCTGAGGTCTACTATGAGATGGGGGCACGGCGTATCATCGTCGCGCGCGAAATCTCGCTCAAAGACGCCTGTGAGATCAAAAAGGCACTTCCGGGCCTTGAGATCGAGGTTTTTGTGCACGGTTCCATGTGTTTTGCTTACAGCGGGCGCTGTCTCATTTCGACCTTGCAAAGCGGGCGTGTGCCCAATCGTGGCAGTTGCGCCAACGACTGTCGTTTTCCTTATGAGCTCTACGCGGCCAGCCCCGAGACGGGCACGCTCTTTCGGCTCGAAGAGGACCCCGGCGTGGGCACCTACATCATGAACTCCAAAGACCTCAATCTGGCATCGCACATCAAGGAGATCTTGGATTCGGGTTGTGTCGATAGCCTCAAGATCGAAGGACGCACCAAAGCCTCTTATTACGCCGCCATCACTGCCAAAACCTACCGCCGCGCCATCGACGACTATTACGCGGGCGTGAGTGCGCCAGATACGTATCAAGCAGAACTGCACACCATGCAGAATCGGGGATTTACCGATGCCTACTTGATCAATCGCCCTTTTGAGAAGCATGAGGATCAAAATCTTGACTTTACCATGATGATGGGTACACATCAGGTGTGCGGTATGGTCGAGGAGGACGGGACGCATTTTCTGGTGAAGTACAAGATTTTGCCAGGAGATGAGCTGGAGCTGGTGATGCCCGAAGGTACGCACGTCGAAGCGGTTGACAATGAGATCGGAGCGCTTACATGTAAAGAGGGGCGTTGGTATCTGCGGCTCAAACAGCTTTTGGCACAAAATGGCAAAGTGTGGGCCGAAGCGCACAGCGGCAATCTTAATCTGTTTGCTCTGCCTGCGCCGCTGAGCCCTTTTACCTTTTTTCGTATTCCTGCCACGCCTGAAATGATGACTGTGGCCCCCAAAATCTAGCACTACATGTAAAGGAGAGTGGATGAAGTTTGTATCGATTATTATCGGCAGTAAAAGTGACTATGAGGTGATGAAGGAGTGTGCATCTACGCTCGATCAGTTCGGCGTCCCCTATGAGTTGATCATCTCTTCGGCCCACCGCTCGCCTGATCGCACCAAAGACTATATTGTGGCGGCGGAAAAGAAGGGTGCGCAGGTCTTTATCGCAGCGGCAGGTATGGCGGCGCATCTCGCCGGTGTGCTCTCTTCAAAAACGATCCGGCCCATTATCGGCGTACCGATGAGCGCATCGGCGCTGAGCGGTATCGATGCGCTGCTCTCGACGGTGCAGATGCCAGCGGGTATGCCGGTGGCAACCGTGGCCATCGGTAAGGCGGGAGCGATCAATTCAGCTTATCTATCGATGCAGATTTTGGCGCTGGATAATGAGGATCTTCGTGTCAAATTGCTCGAAGACCGTATCGCCAAGGCGAAAAAAGTGGAGATGGACTCACTCGAAATAGAGACCATTATCCAATAAACAAAGGAGCTACCATGCAAGAGGTCTGGATGCGTGTTGATGAGTATGCCGAACTCACGAGGTTAGAGAGAAGCGCGATTGATGATTTGATTGAACGTGGCAAACTACAAAGCAAGGTCAAAGATGGGGTGCTCTACATCGACCCCTCTAAAGGGACGCAGTCGGTGGTGCCCGCAGCGCTCACCCAGATCGATCCTGGGATGCAGATCATTGTAGGATCTCAGTTTGTCGAAAAGACCATCGGTACCATCATCAACCTGCATGAAAAGGTGCTGGGTGCCAAAGATGAGACCATCGAGTCGATACGCAATGAAAATCTCTTTCTCAAAGAGGCGCTCTCTTCATTGCAAGAGCTCTACGAAGAGGACCGCAAGACCATCGATACCCTCACCGAGCAACTTCGTCTGTCGCAGCGTGAAGTGGAGTTTATGCGGCGCAAGTACAAACTCATGTGGGGCAAAGTTGTCGAGGGATTTGGAGAAGAGAAACGTGAAGATTGATGCGGCCTGTGTGGGCTGTATCGTCGCGCAGAGCCAGAGGGTTTGCGACGCCATCCATGCGGACGCAGCCCTGCGCAGCGCAATTACCTTACATGTAAACAATGCTTCACAGCACTTTGACTTTTCCCTCTCTCCGCCTGAGGTGGCGACCGATGTGTATGAAGAGATGGCGCGACTATCGGGCATGGATGATCTTTACGCCGAGCAAAAGGCGCTCTCCATCAAAAACGCTGAGCCTTTTTTGCCAAGATTGCGCAGCGCGATTGCCCAAGCAGACGATCCCCTGCACACCCTGCTCAAAGTCGCGGTAGTCGGCAATGTGATCGATCTGGCCGCAGAGGTGAGCTTCGATCTGGAGGAGCAGATCGCGCAACTCTTTCATACCCCTTTTGCCATCGACGACACGAGCCGCCTACGCGAAGCGCTGGCGCAAGCTCAGACCTTGCTTTACATCGGTGACAATGCGGGTGAGCATCTTTTTGATTATTTGGCCATCGAAGCGTTGCAAAAGCTCTACCCTTCCTTACATGTAAGCTACATGGTGCGCGGTCGCGCCATCATCAACGACGTGACGCTCAAAGAGGCGCGTGAAGCGGGGTTTGAATCGCTGTGCACCTTGGTGGATAGCGGCGTCAATTCGCCGGGCTTTGCCTATACGCGTGCCACGCCCGAGGCGCAGCGGCTCTTTGATGAATCCGATGTGGTACTCACCAAAGGGATGGGCAATTATGAGTGCCTCTCACCCCCACAGCGCGGCAATTTGTGCTATCTGCTCAAGGTCAAATGCGGCGTGGTGGCGGCCTCACTGGGACAAAGTATCGGTGATTTGATCTGCCGCTACGTCTTTACGTCGCTCCCAGAGCGCGGCTAATGCTGCCTTGTCGATTCCCTTTGGAGCGCGTTTTTTGGTAGGGCTATAGGCTTCGCCTGAAGCACTCAGCTTTCCCTGTGCAATCAGGGCATACTCGAAGGTGGCCGTTTTTTTGTTAAACAGCAGCACGTTACCGTCTTTGGCTTCGATCCAATACATAAACGCGTCGCCACGCAGATGCCCCTCAAAGTGGCTTCCGTCGCTTTGGGTGTAGCGCTGTAGTGACGAGCGGGTCGGGGTGGCGTTTAGACTAAGGGCGAGTAGGCACAGGAGTAAGAGGCGCATTAAGGTTCCTTGGTTACATGTAAGGTCATCACGTTGGCGCGTGCGCTGATGGCATGAAGCCGGATGTCTTCATCGGTGTAGGTCTCGACATTTCCTTTATAAAAAAGGTTTTTTTCATGCCCTCTGGCGTAGGGCGTTTCGTCGAGTTTCTTGGCGGTAAGTGGGAGGCTGGCTTCGATGAGATCGACCCCTTTGGCCTCAGGATCGGCGTTGACTATGTTCAGGCTCCATGTGCGCCGCAAGACTGCATCGTCGATCTTCCACAGCGCCATGCCGCCGCCAAAATTGCCCTCTATGACCATTAATCCTTGGTCGTATCCGCTGTTGTGGCGGTTCTCTATCAGATAGTAATGATCCGCATCGATGGGGATTTTGAAGACGTTGTATTCCGTAGAAGCGGCTTCGTTTAGGCTTACATGTAAGGAGGTGTGATCTTCCATCTCCTGCGGTACGACCCAGCCGTTTTGAATCTTGCTCCAAGCACAAAAATGGGCGGGCCTGCTGCCTTCTTTGGTGCCCAAAATCGCGTCCGTTCCCCACATACCCGCACTCATCAGCCCAAAATAGCCGATACCCGCAGAGTCAGGATCGCCATAGGGGGTGGTGTCGTAAAGATCGGGCAGATTAAAAGCGGCGTGTCCCAGCTCATGTGCGATGATGCCGATCGTGGCGTCGCGGCAATTTGAGGCTGATTCGTTGCAGTGGCGTTCTCCAAAGAGGGCGTAATTTCCCTTGCCGCTACCAAGCGTCACACCATCGAGTCGTGGTGCGCTAGAGAGGGTGTAGGTGTGGGCAAACACACCGGGTAAGACGCTAGGCCCATAGGCCTCTTCACTGCCGGCGACCACGAAAACAAGGAGCAATTCATCCGAAGCGATTGCGCCGTCGGCGTTGGTGTCAAAGGCGGAGAAGTCGATAAAAGGGTCACATAGCGCCAGCGCGGCAGTGAGATCAGGCTGAATGGCAAGTACGGTGGTGGGGTTTGAGTGGTTCTTGGAAAGTGTCACATCGATGATGCCGTCGTTTGGGCTGTCTTGGGTCTCTTGCGCAGGGTTGAAGCGAAAGTGGCCGCGCGCATTTTCGGCGTAGAAGTGGTTGACGCTGCCCTCAAGCGGTGAAAAAAACTTCTCGCTCCATAAGGCTGCCGGATTGCTCAAGGTGATGTCGGTGTAGGCGACGCGTACTACCAGCAAGTCTCGCTCAGTGTTTTGTGAAAGGCTGCTTGAGGCGCTAGATGAGGAGGTTCCGCCACCACCACCCGAGCCGCCGCCGCACCCTGTTATGAGCAGAACCAAAAAGGAGCAAATCAACTGTTTCATGCGCAGGAGTATAACCAAAAGGGTGAAACAGTCGTGCTTTGCTATAATGCGCCACTATTTACATGTAAAGAGTTTTTCATGCTAACCTTCAGCGATCTTCTGCTCAAACTGCAAATTTTTTGGAAAGAGCAGGGCTGTAATATCGTCCAGCCCTACGACATCCCCGCCGGTGCGGGCACCTTCCACCCCGCTACCTTTTTGCGCTCGCTCGATTCGACGCCGTGGTCGGTCGCTTATGTGGCCCCATCGCGGCGCCCCACCGACGGGCGATATGGCGAAAACCCCAACCGTCTGGGCAGCTACTACCAGTTTCAGGTGCTCATCAAACCCAGTCCCGACAACATCCAAGAGCTCTACTTGCGCAGCCTCGAATATCTGGGGCTAAACCTCAAAGAGCACGACATCCGCTTTGTCGAAGACAACTGGGAGTCGCCGACGCTTGGCGCGTGGGGGCTTGGCTGGGAGGTGTGGCTTAATGGCATGGAAGTGACGCAGTTTACCTACTTTCAGCAAGTAGGCGGGGTGGCGTGCGATCCGGTTGCGGTCGAGATCACGTATGGTACCGAGCGGCTGGCGATGTATCTGCAAGGGGTCGATACGGTCTTTGATATCGTTTGGGGCGAAAACAGCTATGGCCGCACCCTTTACCGCGACATCCACAAAGAGGGCGAGATCGAATTTTCCAAATACAACTTCGAGATCGCCGACACCGCGCTGCTCTTTGCGCAGTTCGAGGCCAAATCTAAAGAGTGTGCACGTGTGCTAGAGGCGCTCTTGCCCCTGCCGGCATACGATCTGTGCATGGAGGCGTCGCACACCTTCAACACCCTCGATGCCCGTAAAGCGATCAGCCAGACCGAACGCGCCAACTACATCCTCAAAATCCGCGAGCTTGCTCGTGGCTGCGCCGAGCTCTACAAAGCCCAAGAGGTAGAGCGGCTGGAGCGGGTACGCGCTTAAGCCGGTAGGCTGAGGCAAAACTGTTTTTTATGCCTTACATGTAAGGGTGGAGTCTGGACGATATTCAAACCATTGAATTTGAGACACTTCTGCGCTAAATAATCTGTATCTCTAAACGTTTTCCCATCGCTGCAACAGCATTCTCAATTGTTGCAAGAGTAATAGAGGTGTTTGATGGATCCAGTAGACGGTTAATAGCGGTTCTGCTGGTATTCATACGTTTTGCCATCTCTGTTTTAGTGATATGCTCTTTTTGCATGGTCTCTTCAAGTTGAAAGGCAATGACTCGTTTAATCGCTACTGCATCTGCCTGAGCCAACATCCCCTCTTCTTCTAAAAAATCATCAAATGAACTGCCAATACCTTTTTCTAATTTCATCGAATCTCCTTCATTCTCTTAATGGCTGCAAAAAACGCACCCATCCGGCCACCCGTGACGTTTTGATCCGGCCACCCA
>DZBC01000026.1 GCA_022729835.1 Sulfuricurvum sp.
CCTTTATGGCGGCGGCGGCCATTCCGTTTATGCCCTCTTTTACGATTGGTGGCTATACGGTACATCCTATTGTTGCGGACATCAACATCGGTATCCTCTACATTTTGGGGGTGATGGGTGCGGGGCTCTATGGGCCACTGCTGGGCGGTTTGGCCTCAGCCAATAAGTGGGCGCTCATCTCCACCGCACGGGCAGCGGCGATCTTTATCTCATATGAGGTGATCACGGGGCTTTCGATTTTGGCGCCGCTGATGATGGTGGGCTCGCTTTCGCTCATCGATTTCAACGCCTATCAAGCGGGTGGCATCGGTAGCTGGATTGTCTGGTCGCAGCCCGTTGCGTTTATCCTCTTTGTGATCGCAGGATTTGCCGAAACAGGTAGAACGCCGTTTCACTTGGTGGCTAACGACCATGAGATCATCGACGGATTCGGTACAGAGTATTCGGGCATGCGCTGGGGACTCTTCTTTATCGGTGAGTACGCCAATATGTTCTTTATCTCGTTTGTCACAGCCATTCTCTTTCTTGGTGGCTATGGAGACGGATCGTTACTTGGGGCACTTGGACTCTTGCTGAAAGTTTCGTTTCTCTTCTTTTTCTTTTTGTGGACACGCGCCGCGTGGCCTGATGTACGACCTGACCAGCTCATGTGGCTGTGCTGGAAAGTTTTAATGCCGATCGCTGTGATCAACATCGTTATCACCGGCATCGTGATGATGGTATAAGGAGGGAACATGCAACCGCACGACACGCACGCACACGACACACATGAGGCGCACGGCACCGAAGCACTGAACAGCCGCTATATATCGGAGCACTACTATTATGTGGATATCGCTTCCTATCCGACGACACCATGGGGCAAGTTTGCAAGGGCAGTGAAACGTACGTTTCGCGGCGAGCTTTTTGTAGGCCTATGGGTGGTGATGCGCGAGATGATCAAGTTTGACATCCATACGGTGCAATATCCCAAAGAGAAGCTCCCTATTGGGCCGCGTTATCGCGCTGTACATGCCATGCAGCGTCTCTTTGAATCGGGAACGGAGCGCTGTATTGGATGTGGTCTTTGTGAAAAGATCTGTATCTCCAACTGCATCCGCATGGAGACGCGTCTGGATGAAAAGAGCCGTAAGGAAGTGAGTGCATACACCATTAACCTGGGACGCTGCATCTTTTGTGGATATTGCGCTGAGGTTTGCCCAGAGCTTGCCATCGTACATGGTCCTCGCTATGAGAACGCTTCACAGCAGCGTGCCCACTACATTGACTATGCCGACATGCTCACTCCGATCGACATGGCCATTACGGGGCAGCAAAAAGAATTTGACGGATTTGGTGCGATCACCCCACATGAAGATGCGCGCGTCAAAACGACGCCGCTAGCCTATTAAGGAGCCCAAATGTTTGAAACGATTGCCTTTTATCTTTTTGCGCTTTTGACGGTGGTTATGTTTAGCATCACCGTCTTCACCCGTCAGGCGCTTTATGCACTTACGGCTTTAGCTGCGGGAATGATCTTTATTTCCGCGTTCTATTTTCTCTTGGGCGCCGACTTTTTGGGTGCGGTGCAGATCATCGTTTACACCGGTGCGGTGATGGCGCTGTACGCTTTTGGAATGATGTTTTTCGATACCACGCGCCATGTGAATGAGCACGGGAGATCACCGCAGATCGTCTTTTTACTCTCTGGTATGGCGGCGCTTCTGATTGTCGTTATTTTTGTGACTCCGATCGTCTCTGAGAATGTGACGGCCCGTTATCCAGTTTTAGAAGGGGTAGGTAATGCTCAAGCCGTGGGAATGGTCCTCTTTACGAAGTATTTAGTGCCATTTGAAGTGGCGGCTGTGATGTTGTTGGTGGCAATGGTCGCGGGCATCGTTCTGGCAGGCAAAAAAATGGACAAATCTCTGACGCTGATGGAAGAGGAAGAGATCGAGCTGTCCAAGCAATCCCAAGAGAAGGCGGTATAAATATGGAAATCACTTTAACCCACTATCTGGTACTCTCAACACTGCTTTTTGCCATCGGACTGATCGGCGTGATGAGACGTACCAATCTGTTGATGCTCTTTTTCGCCACAGAGATCTTGCTTAATGCTGTCAATATCGGATTTGCGGCTATCTCGCGCTACTACGGGGATTTGACGGGACAGATGTTTGCGTTTTTCGTGATTGCGATTGCGGCTTCTGAGGTGGCGGTTGGCCTTGGCTTGCTGATTGTATGGTTCAAGCGCAGCGGCGGCATCGATTTGACTACCATGACATCAATGAAAGGATAAGCGGATGGAACTTTATCTATATCTGGCACTATTTTCGCCGCTCGCGGGTTCATTGATCGCTGCGCTGTTTGGTGCGCAGCCAAAAACGCTCTTCACGGGTCTGCTCACCTCTTCACTGCTGGGCCTCTCCTTGGTGAGCTCGACCGTGTTGCTGGTGCATATTTTAAGCGGTGGCTCAGCGGTACATGTAGAGATGATGACGTGGATGGCGACGGGTGATCTGTATATACCCTTTGGTTTTCTCGTCGATCAGGTTTCGGTCACAATGATGATGGTCGTCACAGTGGTTTCGACGGTGGTGCATGTCTACTCCATCGGCTATATGCATCATGATAAGGGTTTCAATCGCTTCTTCTCTTGGCTCTCTGCCTTCGTCTTTTCGATGATGGTGCTGGTGATGAGCGATAACTTTGCCGGACTCTTTATTGGATGGGAAGGTGTGGGTCTGTGCTCTTGGGCATTGATCGGCTTTTGGTATCACAAAGAGTCTGCCTCTTGGGCGGCCAACGAGGCGTTTATTATGAATCGTATCGCTGACCTTGGTATGCTGATTGGACTCTTCTTGATCTACTGGAATGTCGGCTCGCTTCAATACGACCGTTTTTTCGAAGCGGTGACACTGCTTGATCAGAGCATTTTGGTGATGATCGGTATCTTCCTCTTTATTGGTGCAATGGGTAAATCGGCGCAGTTTCCGCTTCATACTTGGTTGGCAGACGCTATGGAAGGCCCCACTCCGGTTTCGGCGCTGATTCACGCGGCGACCATGGTAACGGCTGGGGTTTATCTAGTGGTACGCGCCAATCCGCTTTACGAGATGATCCCCGATGTGGGCTATTTTATAGCCAGTTTAGGGGCTTTTGTAGCGATGTTCGCAGCTTCGATGGCGCTGGTAAACCGCGATATGAAACGCATTATCGCCTACTCGACGCTCTCTCAGCTTGGATACATGTTTGTCGCGGCGGGTCTTGGGGCTTACTGGGTTGCTTTGTTTCATCTGATGGCGCACGCATTTTTCAAAGCGCTGCTCTTCTTGGGTGCCGGTAACGTCATGCACTCGATGAGTGACGAACTCGACCCATTCAAGATGGGCGGGCTCAAAAAGTCGATGAAATGGACATGGATCATGATGACGCTGGCATCGGTTGCCTTAGCTGGCATCTGGCCTCTGGCCGGCTTTTTCTCGAAAGATCTGATTTTGGAAGTAGCTTTTGTGGAGCATCATTATGTACTTTACACGGTGCTGCTGCTCACGGCGATGCTGACGGCATTTTATTCATTTAGACTTATAGCGCTCATTTTTCATGGAGAGGAGCGCTACAAAGAGTATGGCTCTCATCCGCATGAGGCATATACATTTATGTTAATCGCAATGAGTCCATTAGCACTCTTGGCTGTGATCTCGGGCTTTGTATTTAAAGGCTCCTATTTTGACATGGTGACTGCAGTGCTACCTGCGACGGAATATCATGTCCACTCGCCGATCGTTTTTTGGATTATGGTGATCGGAACCCAATTACTGGTAGGTCTTGCAATCGCTTTTGCATACAAGAAATATCAAAACGCCAAAATCGATAAAGTCTTTGAGGAGCGATTGTGTTACAAGATTCTGCGCAATCAGTACTATATTCCCGATTTTTATGAGGAGTATATCTGTAAGCCTTACCGTGAATTATCATATGTGGCGTGGAAGCAGCTTGATCTTCGGATCGTGGATGCAACAGTGGACGGCATCGCCTCTCTCTTGTACAAAACAGGAGAGCAGACGCATACGATGCAAAACGGAAATCTTTCGACGATGTTGCGCTGGATGGTTGCCGGAACGGTATTGTTGCTTGCGCTTGGCGTGGCCTTTACGGTCGGCTATAGCGTTGTAGCAGGTTAAGGAGCAAAATGATGTTTGATAATATCCTATCGATTTTGGTGTTTTTCCCGGCACTCGCCGCGTTGCTCGGGTTTGTTGTGGAAAAAGGGAGCATTCGTGCTTATGGTATTGCAGTTGCGGCGATTGAGTTTGCACTCTCTTTAGTGCTGTGGTATGGCTACGACGCTTCCGTCGTCGGTATGCAGTTTATGGAATCATTGCCGCTGATTTCTGCTTTTGGAATTCATTATCTAGTCGGTATAGACGGCATCTCCCTCTTTATTATTGTGCTGGCTACATTTTTCACACTGATCGGTATCGCTTCATTAGGCGAGGTGAACCGGATCAAAGATATGATTTTGACCCTTCTGTTTTTGGAGATGACCATGGTGGGCGTCTTTGTCGCCCTTGATGCCGTTGTCTTTTATATCTTTTGGGAGCTCTCTTTGGTTCCGATGCTTTATATCATCGGTGCTTGGGGTGGACCGCTTAGGATTTATGCCTCGATCAAGTTCTTCCTCTATACCTTTACGGGCTCTTTGATTATGCTTGTCGGCATGCTCTTTATGGCCTACTTTTATCATCAGGCGACGGGTGTGTGGAGCTTTTCGATTCTTGAATGGTATCGTCTGGTTTTACCTGAGAATTTGCAGATTTGGCTCTTTGTGGCATTTTTCTTTGGGTTTGCGATCAAGGTACCGATGTTTCCATTTCATACATGGCTTCCCTATGCGCATGGCCAGGCCCCGACTATAGGTTCGGTCATATTGGCGGCTATTTTGCTCAAGATGGGAACCTACGCTTTTGTACGTTTTTCTCTGCCGATGTTCCCAGATGCATCCGTCTTTTTTATGGTGCCAATAGCCGTTATTTCGATCATTATGATCATCTATACGGCTATGGTGGCCTATGCACAGGAAGATATCAAGCAGGTCGTTGCGTACAGTTCGGTTTCGCACATGGGGGTGATCGTTCTGGGAACCTTTGCTCTGAATGTTGAGGGAATCAGTGGGTCAGTATTTTTGATGATCGCACACGGTGTTGTTTCGGGAGCGCTCTTTATGCTCGTGGGCGTCTACTACGACCGTAGGCACACCAAGCTACTCAGTGAAATGGGTGGATTGGCTTCTGTCATGCCGCATTACGCTACGATTTTTGGAATTATGGTTATGGCATCCGCAGGAATGCCGCTGACCATCAACTTTGTCGGAGAGTTTTTGAGTCTTTTGGGCTTTTACAAGCAGTCGCACATCTTGACCATTTTGGCAGGAACCGCCATCATCGTGGGGGCGATTTATATGCTTGCAGCTTTCAAAAAAGCCTTTTTCGGTACGGTGACGAATGAAGCCAACCGAAAGCTTGACGATGTTAATGGTCGTGAGCTTTTTGCGCTTGTTCCATTGGTGCTGGTGACTGTATGGCTTGGCGTCTACCCCAAGCCAGTACTTGAACCGATCAGCAACAGTGTCACGTCGATTGTATCGCTCATGCACGAAAAGGCGATTACGCCAGAGGCCAAAGAACGCATACCAAATCCAATGCGCCAAGACGCAACGGCGGAAGGGAGACACTAAATGCTAGAACCAGTCAATATCTCATTGGAATCACTCAATCTGGTGACGCTCTCACCGATGCTAATCGCGGTTGTCGGTGCGCTGTCCATTTTATCGATTGACCTGATACGCGGAGGATTGCACAAGTCCTTGTATGTCATGATCTCGCTACTGTTTTTATTGCTTGATTTAGGTGCTCTGCTTCATTTTGTCGATTTTTTCAAGGCAAACGGAACGATGTTGGGCTTTTTTGACGTTATGTTGGTAGATGGTTTGGCTGTTTTGTCACAGCTCATCATTGTGATTACGTCCATGCTCTTTATTCCTCTATCGCTGTCCTCAAAGCGTTTTCACGAATACAATTATCCTGAGTACTACGCACTCTTTTTGTTTATGATTTCTGGATTCCAGTTTATGGTGGCTACCGATAACCTAATTTTGATCTTTGTTGGGCTAGAGACTGCATCACTTGCGCTTTATACGCTCATTGCTATGCACAACCGCTCTAAATCATTCGAGGCAGCGGTGAAGTACTTTACGATGGGTGCATTGGCGGCTGGATTTTACGCCTTTGGCTCAATGGTCTTTTATGCGCTTACGGGTTCTGTAGAAATCAATCAGATTGCGACTGCGCTAGCGGCAGACGGCTACAGTAACATCGCTTATGTGCTGGTTGCCGTGGGCTTTATGTTGGCTGCCTTCGGCTTCAAGCTCTCTTTGGTGCCCTTTCATACATGGACGCCTGATGTCTATGAAGGCTCAAGTGCAGCTTTGGCGGGCTATATGTCCATTGTTCCAAAAATCGCCGCCTTTGTTGTGGCAATGCGTCTGTTTGAAGTGCTGGTACAAAGCGGTGTGATTTGGTTGGAGGTGGTCTTGTATGCAGGTGTCGTGATTACAATGACGGCTGCAAACATCTGGGCGTTGGTGCAAACCGACGTCAAAAGAATGCTGGCGTATAGTTCGATTTCACACGCCGGTTTTGCAATGGCGGCTATCTTGATCGGCACCACGCAGTCCAACTCAGGACTCTTTCTCTATTGGTCGCTTTTCGTTTTCACCAATCTTGGCGCCTTTGCGATGCTCTGGGTTAACCGTCAAAAAACACTTCTACCGGGCCAAAGTTCAGACCATCCGTATGAAAAATTTGCGGGTCTTGTCCGCACTATGCCCATGGCAGCGGTATTGATGGCGCTCTTTATGCTTTCACTTGCGGGGATTCCTCCATTTGGTCTCTTTTGGGGCAAGCTCTATATGATCGGCAGTGCCGTCAGCGGCGGCTATACAGTTTTGGCGCTTATTATGGCTCTCAATTCCGCGATTGCTGGCTATTACTATCTAAAGTTGATTGTCTACATGTTTATGAAAGAACCGCAAGTCTCTCAGAAAAATTTCTATATGATCAACGCCTCATTATCACTTAAAAGTATCATCGGCTTAGCGGCAGTAGTGACGATTTTTAGCGTCATACTGGTTAATCCGTTGCTGGAGTTCATTACGGCTATGGTGTATAATAGCGGCTATTAAGCTTACATGTAAGGAGAGCGTTTGCCGATCTATTTGGCCCTGTTTCTCCCTGCACTCCTTTTTGCGTTTGAATTGAGTGTTCAGACGGGCAAAGAGGAGAACCAAGAGTACTCTGTCTTGCATCTCAAACATAGTGAACCGTTTTTGTGCCAAGCTGAAACAAATCCGCTTCATGAAGTGACTTCCATTATTTGCGCTTTCAATCAGCGCCCTGCGCACCCCTTTAGAGAGATTGAAAACAGTTTTTTCAAAGTTCATGCCAAGGTGAAGGATAAGACTTTTTTTGTCATGATTGAGCCCAAGCAGAAGATTACACTGCGAGCACAACACTTCGATCTAATCAGTGACAACGAATTATTTACAGTTAATGATGATTTTTCGTCGCATTGGCTCGTAATTGGCTACGAGCATGAAGTACCTCTGATTCAAAATGCTGAAAAGCAACAAAGTGCACTCAATCTCCCGGTCGTATTTCCGACACAGCAGCCACTTCCTTATGTTGGTGGACTGGATATGCATGGTCATCCCATACACATGACGCGCGTCAAGGATGTGTCTGATTACTTGGTGATCAAGCAGGCATATGAAGATCGTGACTACGAAAAGGTGCTCTCTACTATTGATAGTGTGCTTAGCGAATTTCCCAACACTATTTTTAAAAGCGAAATGATGCTTTACCGCATTCGTGCTTACCATGATAAAGGAGAGACGGAGCCGGTGATCACTTTGGGGAAGCAGTTTATCCGAGAGTATTCATCAGATCTAAATATTGCTGAAGTGCTGGCGGACATTGCCGATGCATATTCGAAGATTGCGATGTATACCGACGCCGATTACTTTTTTGATCGTCTATTTGACGAACATCCCCAAAGTGATTTTGCCCATTTGGGTTTAATCTACAAGGGTGATCAACTCTCAAGTGCTGGCAATGCCAAAAAGGCGATAGGCTTTTTTGAGCGCGCATTGTATGAGGCACAATCAAAAAAGATCGCGGCATTGGCTGCTTACAAACTGGCACAGCACAACATAGAGATTGGTAATGCAACCAAAGCAAGCGACTATATTGTCATGATTCTTGATGGATATGCCGAGCAGTTCATGCTCGATCAAGCAGCAACGGTGCAGATGGCAGAGCAATTTGCCTCTGCCGGGGAGTTCCAGACGGCGGCACGCTTAATAGGGGCATTGCTGGATCGTATGGAGCGTGGTGATGAGGGCTATGAGCGGATGCTCAAAGATAAGGGGTTATGGCTTGCACAAACCGACCAAAAAGAAGAGGCGCTTGAGAGCTTCAATCGTTATTTAGAGAAGTTTGGTTTCGGTGAGTATGTTGATGAGATCAAGCGACAAAAAGACGCGCTCTTTTTTGAATTAACGGAGATGAACACATCGGAGCGGCTCAAGGAGTATGACCAGCTCATCGCCAAATACCAACGCGATTCCATTGCGGAGCGAGCCTGCTACGAAAAGGGCAAACTTTTATCGGAACTGAAAATGCATGATGAGATTTTGAGCATGGAAGAGTCTCTGCTGCTGCTAAACTCTGAACGCTTCGAAGATACCCAGAAAATGGTCGATCAGGCGGTTGATGGGCTGATGCATGAGGCGTTGGAGCTGAAAAATTGTGAACGCGTCGTCAGCTTGTCAAAACGTTATGATGTTAATTTGTCGCAAGAGTGGGACGAAGGGCTTTTTGGCTGCTTCGTTGCGGCCGGAGACTATGAAACTGCAAAGCGTTTGGCGCAACAGCACCTTACATCAGACGACCCAAAGGAGCGGATGGCATGGCTGGAGCGCTATGTCGATATCGATTTTGCATTGGGTAATTATACGGCGGTAGCAGATGCACTACGAGAGTTGATTGCTTTACATGTAGAGAAGGACATGCGTGCAGCAGGGTTTTATCGAAAGCTCTTTGACGCATCACAGCGCCTAGGTGATCATGAGGGGATGCTAAGCTCAATACTAGAGATCGAAGGTATTGTCGGACTTGTCTACAGCGACATTGAGCGTTTCACCCAGATGATGACCCATGCTAAGGAGCAAAAAAACACTGTAATGGTTGAAACATTTGCATCCAAGGTGGTAACGCTGCAAAAAGAGGCCAAAAGTTATACACAATCTCCATACGTTGAATTTACATTATCACAGGCCCTCGTTGAGCATGAAAAATTCAATGAAGCACTGGAGCTACTCAAAGGGCTTGATGAACGCAACATGAGCGCGCAACAGCGCTCCAGACAGCGTTATACTATGGGAACCCTTTACCAAAAAACGGGTGCGCAAGACGCAGCAAAAGAGGCATACACCATGAGCACAAAAGAAGATACACAAGGCGTCTGGGCCAAGTTGGCCGCCGACGCACTTAAGCTGATGGAGTAGATTGCTAGGCCAACTGTTTATTGAGTGCGTTGAGATCACCCAAAACATTGATTGAACTGATCTTTCCGTGTTTGCAGAGAAAGAATGAAGCGCCCGAATAGCAGATTCTGCGACCTGAGGGGGCGTATTCGAAGAGTTGCCCTTCGTGGGTGCCAGTGTAGGTGACGTAAGCTGCCGCCATAGGCTCTTCGACTACCATGATTTCAATGGCGTGGTAGAGATTGGGAAAGGCGATAGTCAGCAACCCAGCATACTCTTTAAACCCTTGAATGCCGTTGGCTGTTATATCCAATGATCCTCGAAAGCGGATATCGGGGTCAAGAAGGCGATCAGCATCGCTGAAGTCTTTGCTGTTCCACATGTCGTAATAGGAACGGATTAGCTCTTTGGTGTTCATAGTCCTCACTCTTTATAGTGTTGTTTGTGTGGGAATTTTTGGACGCTAACGTAGCCCTCCTCTTCCCAGTCATCATACTCATCGTCACTTTCGTAGTCTACAGTGAAGATCTTATTGCAACCACGCTTGAGCAGTTCATCGTCAATCAATTCAACATCAAGATGATCAGGGTCACAGAGATTGACAATCTCGGTAATTACAGCAGAATCAACGCCGGCGAGCTCCATTTCCAATATAACATCAGAAATTTTCATTACTTCCTCTAAGAAATTAAAAATACATGTGTTCACCAAACACAGTTTGACCGCAAAGAATGCCAAGGCTTCCTGCACTACAGATTTTGTACCTCATTTGGGTGGAAAATTATACTTCGTTTTTTTCAAAAATCATGTGGTGTGCGCGTTATGCCACTGCACTAAGCTCAGACGGTATCCAGCGCGAACAGGAAGCACTTCATGTGAAAATATGGGGTTCGAGGGGAAAGCTATCAAGTCTCCTGCTTCGGGACGCAATTGGAGCATTTGCGCATCTACGTTGAATAGATAGTTAAAACAGAGCTCACCACCGCTGTATTGGGTCATATCCTTAGGATCGTCGGTGTAGGAAGAGGCAAAAAGAACCGTGGTAATTTTGCGGTTTGGGGCAATTCGCTTAAATCCGACGCATCGACCGTCGTGACCGATCAGTTCACTCGAATCATCCGCGTGCTTCACATAGTAATCACCCGCATAATAACCCAGCGCCTGTACATTCGTGGCGGTGGTGAGCGCCACGCCGAAAAAACGTTCTATGGTGTCTTGGTAGTGGCTAAACCGCTCGACATAGTGCTTAAGCAGGAGAGGCGAGAGCTCATGGATCGTGGTTTTGCGGATAGAGGTGACAACATCGCTTTGGATGAAGCCTTGTTTGGCGGTGCGCACTTGTGCTAATGTGTTTTGGTCTGACTGATAGGTATGACGAGCGAGTGAAGAGGCATGATCTGGCGATAAAAATCCCTTGATCAGTAGATAGGGAAGGTCGTGATAGGGGTGCGCGATCAAACGGCACTCCAGAGGTAGTGAGGCGATAAAATCATCGCAGTAAACATAGTTGCTGATCTGTTGCAAGGGTAAGATTCCTCTTTGGGACTGCGGCATTTGGGTTGTTTTTAGCGACAAAAACTTAGGCCGAGAGTATAATTTCGCTACCAATCTTAACACAAATGGTCGCATCTGAAATAAAATGAGGGAGAGGGATATGAAAATTAGAGTTTGGGCTGTATTGCTCACAGGACTTGCGTTGCTGTCATTGCATGCGCAAGAGATAGATAAGGCGGCGCAGTGCGATGCGGCGTACGCAGCATGTCTGACGCAGTGTGATACTTCAAAAAATCTGAGCGGAGCTTGTTATGAATCATGCGACAAGACGTACGAAGCGTGCCTACAAGGTGCACAGCAACTGCCGGGGTCTTAATCGTCCAGCAGTTTCCGCCGCGCTGCCTCATAAAGAGGTGCTTGGGGCGCTTTGAGTGTTAACGTAAATTGGTGGGCGTTGAAGGTTTGTTGCCGTTTTGCCAGTTGGGAGGTGTGGGTGATGATTGAGCGTATCGTCTCTTCTTTACATGTAAGACCGTCTAGATAAGCGAACACCTCTAGGATGCCGATAGCGTGCATGCTGTTGGGTGCTCTGCCGTAGCGCTGCTCAAGGGCACACACTTCATCGATTAGTCCTGAGGCAAACATCATACGTGTGCGCTCGGCGATACGCTCCCTGAGGTTTTCCCGCGCTACATGTAAGTCAAAAACACTGAGATGTTCTATGGATGGTTGAGGCGGATGCAGCGCGAACCAGCGGCTGGGTATCATGCCGGTTTGCAGATAGAGATGTAACATCTTCTCGATGCGGTAGCGGTCGTTGGGATCGATGCGGCGCATATATTCAGGATCCATTTGGTTGAGTAGGGCGTGACACGCTTGCAGATCATGCAACATCTCTTTTGCACGATTAAGCGTTGATGCATCTATATCAGGCATAGCCGAGAGACCGCTAAGAAGGCTTTTGAGGTAAAAACTACTGCCACCAACAAGAATAATATTTCGATTGTTTCGGCGCGCTTCTTCTGCGCAGAGCTGATAGTGCCGTATCAGCGCGGCGACATTAAACGGCTCATCGGGATTGAGCAGGTCAATTCCGTAATGAGGAATACCGTTTTGCTCTTTTAGTGTTGGTTTTGCTGAGGCGATATCGATTTCACGGTAGATACTTAATGAGTCGATGGAGAAGATAACAGCATTACATGTAAGCGCCAATTCAACAGCTAGGGCGCTCTTACCCGATGCGGTAGGCCCGATGATAGCGATTTGATTCATGAGCGCATTATACAAAAGGCACTGGCGGGTTTATGCTAGAATAACGTCAATTTGTTTTGAGGATACCCGTGAAAGAGATCGTCTTGTTGCTTCGGCGTTTTAATGAGCTTGTCATGTTTCAGCATACGGTTTTTTCCCTGCCTTTTATCTTTATCGCCATGGTGGTGGCAGCGGATGGATGGTTTGGATGGAAACTGTTGTTGCTGGGCTTGCTCGCAGCAGTGAGTGCGCGCAACTTTGCGATGGGCTTGAATCGTTACGCCGACCGTGACATTGACGCAAAAAATCCGAGAACGCAGAGCCGTCCAAGCGTTGATGGGAGATTAAATACCAATAACATTCTTTTGTTTACGGCGGCCAATGCGCTACTTTTTATGGTCACAGCCTATTTCGTCAATGCTCTGGCTTTTTGGCTTAGCATACCGATTTTAGCGGTTTTGGGAGGCTACTCTTATGTTAAGCGTTTTAGCGAATCGGCACATCTTATTTTGGGCCTGTCACTTGGGTTGGCCCCTATTGCGGGCGTGGTTGCCGTCGATGCTGCCATTTCGATGTGGTCGGTATTGTTGGCAATGGGGGTGCTTTTTTGGGTGGCGGGATTCGATCTGCTCTACTCGCTGCAAGATATCGCTTTTGATCGCGCTGAAGGACTCTATTCGATTCCATCGCAATACGGAGCAGAGGCTACACTCTTTATCGCGGCGCTGTTTCATGTGTTGGCAGTCATCTTCTGGACGTTCTTTGTTTGGGAAGCTGCATTGGGGGCTTGTGCATGGCTGGCCGTCGGCGGATCGGCCATGATGTTATTGTATGAGCACTATTTGGTACGGCGTGATTTTACGCAGATTGATCGTGCTTTTTTTACCGTGAACGGCTATTTGGGCGTTATTTTTTTGGTACTGATTATCGTAGATAGAGGCTTGATATGAATGTGCGTTTGATTCAGGCACCCATCGCCGTTGCGTTTGAAGCGCTTGGGGCGCAGACGGAGCATTTTGAGCGGGAATATCATCAGCTCAGTGAAGCGGACGATGACCCCATCGGCCAATGGCTCAAACTCGCAAAAGCACGCGGTGATGCTGCCCAAAGTGACCCGATCTTGCTCAATCTCATGGTGGAGCTGCACCGAAAAATCGATCATCTGGAGTGTCTGATCAAAAATGAAAAGCCTGCGCGTCTTGAATTGGCGGAGCATGAGATGATCGAGCGGATAGGTTTTGGATATTTTGAGATCAAAAACGGTCATCTGCAACCTGCTCAGCACTACTATGGACGTATTGAGATGCCCGTTCACCCCAAGCATGATGTTGGTATTTTTTTTGAAGCGGTGAGTGACGAGCTTGCCAAAATTACACGAATGCATGAGCGTGACGAGAAGGAGTGGGGTGCGTATTTGACTGCTAGAGAGCGCGTGATGATCCGTGAAATGCGAGGTAATACGTGAGTTTGGAATCCTACCTACTGCTGCTTCTTGGCGCTGTAGTTTTGATGCTGATCTACTATATGGCTTCAAGTGATGCACAACAAAGTCGTCAGATTCGTGCTCTAGCTGCGGCCATTGAAAAATTGAATCATCAGTATTATCTTTTCGAGCAGGAGAGCCGAAAAAAAATAGAGCGGCTTGAAGAAGTACAGGGTGACCAGATTCGAGAAGCGGATTTGCGTTATGAGTTGGAAGTGGGTATGAGCGAACTTTCTAGACCTCTTCAGCATCAAATGTCGGTGATGCACGATGAGCTACTGCAGCTTCGTGCGCAGTTGCTCTCACGGATTAGCCATCTTGAAG
>DZBC01000222.1 GCA_022729835.1 Sulfuricurvum sp.
TGATGCCCAAAAGGTGGGCTTTGAGGCGCTGGAGTTCAATGCCACCGATGCCTTCCTCCCAAGCGGCTACCGCGTCGATCTAGGCGGTATGGGCAAAGGCTTTGGGGTGGATGCGGTCTACGCGCTCTACCGTGAGGCCAATGCGTCAGAGGGGCTGATTGCGCTGAGCGGCGATATCCGTTGCGTGGATACATGTAAAGTGGAGATCGAGAATCCTTTTGGTGAGGGGATCATTGCGCGCTTTTGGAGTGTGCGGCGCGGTCTCGCGCTCTCGACCAGCGGTACCTATCGGCGCTTCGTGGGGGATCAAAGCCGACATCATCTCATTGATCCTTCCAAAAAGCACAGCGCCAAGGGTTTCGCCTCAATCACCCTCTTTTCGTATGGTTCCAACGCGGATATTGATGCCTACGCCACTGCCGCGTCGGTGATGGAGCGCTCCAAAGCATTGGCCTTTTTGCAGCGCATGGGTGTGGGGTATCTGATCTTTACGCATGAAAAAGAGCGGATCGAGAGCGGGAATCTTGCAGAGTATGTGAAGCCTTACATGTAAGCGTTACATGTAAGGCACTGGTGGCTATTGGACGATGATCGTTTTGCTGAATACTTCCGTAATCAGGAACTTTTTCTCGGCATTGACCGCATCATCCAAGAAGCCCTCTGCGGTGGCGGGGAACTTGCCGTTGGCCCCTTTTTGCATGTAGTAGACCTTCATGGTGACGTTCACATCGCTTAGACCCGTCAGATCATACGTGAGGGTGTAGGTCTCACGCTCGTTGGGGCTGAGGCGGTTGTCCATGCGTACCAGATTGGAGTCAAATCCGGGGCGCACTACATAGTCGCCGTTGTACTTTTTGCCGGTTTCACGTCCGTAAATACGGGTGAAATCGGTAGCGCTCGCGCTGTCGATGATCGTAGCGCGCGACGCGGTGCCGACCGTTTGCGTACCGTTGATCTCTTGAGCCAAGACGGTCGAGTCGGTGCCGGTGATGCTCACCACGGTGCCATCAAACTTCTGGCTCTGCACCGCGCTGCCCTCAAGATCGGCGCTCTTGCCGGGGAAGTCGAGCAGATCCGAGCCATTGAAGTTCACACTTACCTCTTTATGGGCGCTCTCATGCAGCGTTTTGCCCGTGAGGGAGACGACGCTGTTGGTGACGTCTTCGAAGGTAGAGAGTCCCGTAGCCGAGGCAAACGCCACCTTGTTGCCCTGCGCGTCGGTGACGATGACGCGGGTCAGAAGGCGGCGCATCGGATGGGCACCGGGGAGCATGTGGGCGGTTTTATTGAGCAAAGTGGTCTGCACGCTTAGGGTATTGCCCTCTTGCGTGGCGTTTAGATCGGCGGCAAAACCGCTTTTGACCTTCTTCATCGCTGCAGCAGGGTCGCCGCCGGTTTTGCTCGCGCCCAAAAAGCCATGCGAGTTGAGCCAGAGCGACTTCACCGGATTTTCGTTCCCGTAGCCTTCGCTATCATCGGCGTAGAAGTGCGCGGTCAGCAGCGCTTTGTCGGTGAAGAGCTGATCGGGTTTACCCCACTGATGCAGCACGGTTCCTTCGATCTTCTCCATGTGACACTTCTGGCAGCGCGGCGAGGAGTCAGTATCGGCTAGATTGTTATCGGTTCCGGTAGAGACCGCCGTCCAAGTTGAGCAGAGCTCCATAAAGCTGCCCGCGCCCTCTTCGCCTGCTGGAACGCTCGCTCCGGCGCTGCGCTGATGGCAGGAGAGACAGAGACCCTTGCCGTTTGCTCCGAAGTGGTTGTTGGTGTCATAGTGAAAATCGGGGTGCACCTGGGCGCTGCGGTTGGTTTCATCGCTTGCGTTTTCGTTGCGCAGACCCGTGACGCCGTAAGGGCCGTAGAAGGGTCCGCCGGTGTAGTGGGTTTTGCCGTTCGTGCCGTTGAGATCTTTGCTGGTCATGCTATAGCGACCATCCTTGGCTTTGTTCACGTCATACTCGCCGCTCGCTTTGGGCGTGTGGGCGTAGTTCGTGTAGCTCTCTGGGCCTACGATTTTGAAAAAGGCGTTCATTTGTGGGGCTGAAGCGTTTTTGTCGTAGTTTAGTGTCGAACCTGCGGCGTATTTGGCCGGACCGTGTGCGCCGACGCGCAGATGATCTTTGAGGGTGTAGGTGCCGCTCGCTCCGCCGTCTTGCTCTAGTCCCATCAGGCGAGGGGTTTCGATGCTGTGACAAAAGGCGCAGTTGATCCCTTCGCGGTTGGCTTCGTGGCCGATGTGGTAGGTCGCTTTATAGAGTGCGCCGTCGGTATGGGCCACGGCCACCACGCTGGCACTTTGGGTGGGATCAAATGGGCTGTTGTTGGCCTGATGCTCCGCTTGCGCCGCACTGAGATCGGCTGTGGTGGTACCGCTGGCTTTGAGTTTTTCCAGCTCGATTTTGAAATCTCCGGCGTAGTAAGCACCGGGGGCGTGACAGGCGACGCACACCTGCGCGGCCCCTTTGAAAACCTGCTCATTGAGCACGCGACCCGTGACGCCCTGTGCGCCCACTTTGGCGCTGTTGTCTTCGCCGATCTTGTCGATGGTGATGCGCAGGTAGTCTTGATACTTGCTTTGGAAGATCGGATCGCTCCATGAGCGGCCGTGCATCGAGCCTTTCCATGTATCGTAGAGTTCGTTGTGGCAGTGCTGACACTTCCTCTCGGCGCTGTCAAAAAGAGTCTGTCCATACCCTGTACCGGCGTGATACTCCGCCGCGCCGGGTGTGGTGGCGGCTTCACGCGTCGCACCCTTGTAGTCGGTATAGGTGATGAGCGAGGGTGCTGGACTCTCTTCGCTTTTTGTGTTGTTTGATGAGGGGCCGCAGCCCCCCATGATTATGGCTACAACCAGGGCCAACGCCCCTGCCGTTTTCGATTTCCACTCTTGCATCTGCACTCCTTGTGACAAAAATTTGATAAGAGGATAGCAGATCAAAAGGGGTAGAGTTGCTGAATAGTGAATAAAAAAATCTTATTGACGGTAAAAATGTTACATAAAGTAATTATTTGAAATATTAATGATTGATAAGGCTATTCATTATTAGAAAAAGCGATTCTTGAGCACTTTGAAAAAGGAGTGCTTCATAGCTATTTCTGTAGGCGAGCGTGGCTTCGAGGGTGCGCAGGCGTAGTGAAAGCCATACGTTTTGGCGGGTGTTGAGGCGGAACAGGTCGCTTTGGCCCAGCGCAAAACGCATCTCTTCGGCTTCGAGGAGTCTTACATGTAAGGCTGTTTCTTGTATCAAATCTTCAAGATTACGCGCCATAGTTTCTACACTGCGCACTCCGTTTTCGATTTGGGTGCGAAGCTCTAGCAAGGTGCGCTCTTGGAGGGCATCGACATAAGTTGATTCGGAGTCGAGGCGCATTTTTTGTGCTTTGTAGCGGCTTTGTGGCAGGGGAAATTCGGCGCCGAGCGTGAGTTTGAAGCCGCTGTCATCGTAGCGCTCGTCATGCACGCCTTGCAACGCCAC
>DZBC01000223.1 GCA_022729835.1 Sulfuricurvum sp.
CAAAATGGCGGAGGTCTCTACGCTCTCAGGGGCTACGGCGGAGCAGATCAAAAAACTCTCTGCTGGGGTTGCAAACCTTAGCGCGCCTTTTTCAAATTTGCAAATAGGAGAAGCCCTTTATCAAGCTCAATCTGCTGGAGTTGGGTTTGGTCAAAGTCTTCAGTTTGTCGAAAAATCTTCAAAACTTGCTGTAGCTGGAAACGCCGACCTCAGAGCCTCTACGGACTTGCTTACAAATGTGATGAACTCCTACTCTCTATCCGCGGATCAAGCGGGGAGAGTGAGCGACGCGGCTATGGCGGCGGTCAAGGGCGGTAAGACCACTATACGCGAAATGGGCGCTGATATAGGCAAGCTGGCGGCGGGGTTTGCGAGCGCTGGAATTAGTATAGAAGATATGTTTGCCATGATGGCTACAGTGACAAGCGGCGGTATAGGTACGGCTGAGACAATCACATATTTATCCGCCGCTATACAAAACATCACGAAGCCTAGCGAAGAGGCAAAAAAGGTAGCTAAACAGCTTGGTATAGAGTTTAATTTTCAAGGGCTTCAGGCTAAGGGCGCTATAGAGTTTTTCAGGGAACTATCTGAGAAAACAAAAGAGTACTCAAATCAAGCGGAGATAATAACTCAACTCTTCGGCTCTGAAGCGTCGCGAGGCGTAAACCAAATGTTGCGGGGTAACGCCGAGGCTTTGGAAAAAATGGCGGAGGCGCAACGAGATAACAGCGGTGCGACTGACGAAGCCGCCGATAAGATGGATACGGCAAAAAACGCCGGATTGAAGCTACAAAAATCGCTAGAGGGTATAGCGGTTGCGCTCAAAGACGGCTTTGACCAATCATCCGCCGTAAAAGCTATAGCAGAGGCTCTATCAAACGGCGAAAAAGTGGTATCCTCGGTAGGCTCTGCTTTTACGATTGCCGCCGCAGGAGCGGGGACATTTGGCACGGCGCTAGCCGCAATGAGAGTTGTAGAGTTTGCAAAAGACCAAATGTCTGCCGCAAATGCCACAAAATTTGTCTCAAATGGTTTTGGCGGTATGTCTACTGCGGCTAATACGGCTACGGTAGCAACTGGAAGGCTGGGGGCGGCGTTAGCTCTTATAAAAGCTCACCCTATAATGCTTGTCCTCTCTGCTCTTGCGGCAACTGGGGTGTGGATTGACTCCAATCTCGACAAGATGGACGCGCAATACGCAAAATGGGGCAAAGAGGAAAAAGAGCGCCAAGCCGCCGCAGTAGCTGGCCCTGGTAGAAAAGAAGCTTTGCAGGGACAGATAGACGCATATGTGCGAATGGTGCAAAGCGGCAATCAAAAAGCCGCCGCTTCATATAAGCCGATTTTTGACGCGGCAATAAAAGAGCACAACAAAATAACTCAATATATAGAAACAGGCGGCGCCAAAACAGGCAAAAAAGCTCTCGATATATCCGCACCCAAAGACGCAGAAAAAGCCGTCAATGACGCCAAAAAACTCCTCGAGGAGTGGAACAGGCAAAAAATCAAAATAACAACGGAAACCGCCGAAGCCGAAAACGACGAACTGGTAAAACCATACATCAAGCTAACGGCGGAATACGAAGCTGACCTAAAAAAGTTTGGCTCGGTAAAGGCAAAAAAAGAGGAGATAGAAAAAAACTATATAAAAAAACTAGCGGCATTAAATAAAGCCACTCTCTCTAAGTCTTTGGATGAGGAAATTAAGCAAGAAGCTGACGCATATGCCGCAAAAGAGAGCTTCCAGGCATCTATAGAGCAAGGGCTTTTGTCTGAAGCCGCCACAATCAAAAAGGTGTATGAATACAGAAAAAGTGCAATAGAGCTAAGCGCTAGCGGCGTAGAAAAAGAGCGAAAACTAGAGGAGCTACGCCACGAAGAGGCGATATTTAACCTAAAAGAAGAGTTACGCCAAAAAAAATTAGATCCAAATCAGTATCAAACCGCGATGGCTCTAGAAAACGAAAGATACCGCCAAAGCGCAAACAACCTAACAGGCGGCGTAAAACAAGCCTTTGACACGCTACAAGGAGCGTTGCAGTCTGGATTTTTTGATGTAATGACTGGAAAGTTCAAAAACCTAGGCGATATATTCAAAAATATCTTCTTAAATGCCGGAAACTCTGTAGCCCAAAGCCTTTCAAAGTCGATGTCGGAAAGTATAACGGACTACGCCAAACAGCTCATCACAGGACAATCGCCAACTACGGCCGAAGCCTTACTATCTCCCACTGCGTCTTTTGGCTCTATAGATCCGCAAAACTATGGGGATATAGCAAATATGGTGGGCTCTACCGTAGATGGGGCGCTTATCACAACCAAGGGTGGCTCTATAGTAGATACTGCCACAGGCAGGGTGATGGTGCAGGGCTCTGATATTGGCTCTTTGCCTATAGCGCCGTCTACGTCCGGCACAAAAAACCAAATCAATGACACTTTAAAACTACTAAACTCCGCACAGACATTTGCCACAGTCGGCACAAAAATAATGGGCGCCGGCACGGGCATAGTAAACGCCATGGGGACTATGGGTATCTCCAGTGGTGGGACGCTCGGCTCAATAGCCGGAAACATACAAGGCTTTGGCTATGGGATGGCAAACCCAGGCATAGCGACCGGCACTGGAGGAGCCACAGGTGCGGGGGCTATAGCGGGGAAGATGGCTGGCGGCGCTGCTATTGGATATGCGATGGGCTGGGCTGGCGACAAGATCATGGGCTCACAGACGCAAGCCGCCAACTACGCCGCTATAGGAGGAGCGATAGGCTCTGTGGTTCCGGTCATCGGCACGGTAATGGGCGCTGCTATAGGAGCCCTAATCGGCGGCTCTATGGGTACAAAAAGGCTAGACAACGCCGCTATAGACATAGGCCACGCCTCTGCAGAAGCAGTCGCCGCACAAAACCGAGAGACCTACAAAACAAAATCATGGTTTGGCGTCAAAACGGATGTCAAGACATATGACATATCCGACCAACAAAAAACAGCAATCAAAAAAACATTTAAAGCCTACGACTATCTACTCGCAGAACTAGACATAATGGGCAAGCTCGTCGTCAACGGCGGAGCATATGAGTCTGTCAAAGACTTCCTCGACAAAGGTATCACAAAAGCGTTTATCGTCGCAACCGGCGCTGTAGATACAGAGACGATATATACAGCGTGGACGGACTACGCCAAAACAATCAATAAGACGGTTGCGGAGGCGTTTGGCGAGCAGATTAGTATATTTGTGACAGAAAAACGAGCATTTACAGAGTGGAATCTAGGCTTTTCTGATAATACGATGGGCGCCCTAAAATACAAAATGGAGTACACAGGCAAAGACTTCGCAAAATTAGCGGAGAGCATGGGCGCCACCGGAGTCACGGCGGAGAACTTCGCGGATAAGATGGACAAAAGTGTCAAAGCGTCGCTCACTCCCGAAAACATAAAAAACTGGTCTAGCCTAAGCGCCGC
>DZBC01000224.1 GCA_022729835.1 Sulfuricurvum sp.
CTTTATCTACGAAAAAGGCGGCCTTGACAAGCCTAGCCACGGAATGATATTTCAAGCCGCCGTATCGTTAGCCTCTGAGTATTCGTTGCCAAGCGAGTAACTTATCTTCAAAACTCATCGCCGCATACGCAGGCGAGGGGGAGGGCAAAAGGGTCGTAGGTAAGCCGATGCGAGAAAAGCGCTTGAAATATAGCTTTTCGGCGGTGCGCCCCGTGAAAAGTATCCGTTTGATATTCGGATGTTTCGCAAACAGCCCCTCTATGTCGTTTGGCTTTGCGTCTTTCAGGTTTGCATCGGAGGAGTTTTGCCGCTCACATGAAGCGATAACATCCCAAACGGCGATTTTTGCGCTCCTTAAAAGCTCGATACACTCCTCTTTTGTCTCTGCCTTTGCGCCGTAAATCTCTGAAAGCAACCGCCAAAACTGGTTTTTCGGATGAGCATAATAAAACTCCTCTTCAAATGATTTTATGCTTGGGAAACTACCGAGTATCAGCGTATTGGAGTCTTCAAATACGATTGGTTCAAGCGGGTGAAAAAATATGCCCATTTTGCTCCTTTTTTTGATTTAGTGTAGCGTTTTTGGGTAAAATCAAAGTAAAAAGGCATTTTTTTTGAGTTTTGAGATATTTTTGATTAGGGTAAAAAGTGACGCAAAAAAATTTTAGATTTATGTTTACCGTGTATTTCGTTGTTTTTGGATTGATTATTACCGTTTTTAGCTCTTTTATCGGATATAAACTGCAGATGATAAATATAAACGAGCAAATCGACACCGATGCGCAAAGAGTAGCAGAACTCAAAAAAGGAAATATACTAAAGTCCGGTATCGACAGAATGGACGCCATCACAACGGCGCTCGCCTCAAACGAAGCGCTAAGCGAGTATATGGCTGCGCCGAATGCGGAAAACAAAAAAAATCTCATCAATGTGTTTTATGCGATAGCCGCTTCCGATAGACTGATTATGCAAGCCAGATTTTTGGATGCGGACGGCAAAGAAAAAATACGCATAGACAGAAAAAAAGAGTCGGATGCCCCTTTTGTGGTCGCCGACGATAAACTTCAAGATAAAAGCGCAAGAGATTATTTTCAAATCGTCAGCAAAATGACGACACCGACGCATTGGCATTCAAGGCTTGATTTGAATATAGAAAACGGGAAAATAGAGGTTCCGTATAGACCTACGATTAGGGTCGCCGTGCCGCTTTTGGACAATAAAAAATTTGCAGGGATGGTAATCGTCAATATGCTTACTAGCAACCTACTCGCCAATTTACGCACCTCTGCGGAGTTTGAACATTTTATTATAGATAAAGACGGTAATTTTATTTTGCACCCCGAGGATAAATACTCTTGGGGCAAATACACGGGGCAAAAACCGGCAAACAAAGAATTTAGCTTAGAAACATTGCCGAAAGAGGGGTTATACGCTTTTAGCATCAACGATATTTTAAAAAATGACGACAACGCCGTATTGGTATTAAAACACAAAAAAGAACACGAAAACTCCATAGCCTCGGCAAACATAAAAACTGCGCTTATAATAGCCCTCTTAAGCGCCTTAATAAGTATACCTTTGGCGATATACGCCTCCATAACGCCATCAAGACTCCAAAAAGCGCTTGTATCGTCCAACACCGAACTAAAAAGATTCGCCGACATTATCGATAGATATGTTATTACGGCAACGACAAAGACCAATAGCATCATTACCGCCGTAAGCTCCGCCTTTGCAAAAACTAGCGGTTACCAAAAAGAGGAACTTATCGGGCAAAGCATCAGTATCGTAAAGCATCCCGACACCCCAAAAGAGCTGTTTGCGGATATGTGGAGTCATATATCTAGCGGTGACAAGTGGCAGGGCGAGATGAAAAATCAGACAAAAGACGGCGGAGAATACTGGCTAGACCAGACAATAATACCGATAGCAAACGAGGGCAAAGAGATAGTGTCGTATATGTCCGTCGGCGTAGATATTAGCGCAAAAAAAGAACTAGAGGAAATATCGGCTATAGACAAACTAACCGGAACTATGACCAGAAGAAAGCTTGACGAAACCGTGTGCATAGAGACGGAGAGGGCGGTTAGAAGCCAAAAACCGCTCTCTTTTATACTGGTAGATATAGACCATTTCAAACAAGTCAACGACACACACGGGCATCAAGTCGGAGATTATGTGCTCAAAACAACCGCCGATTTGATAGCCAAAAATATTAGAAAAAGCGACATGCTCGGTAGATACGGCGGAGAGGAGTTTTTGATAGTTTGCCCCGATACAAACGGGGAATCGGCGATGATTTTGGCGGAAAAGCTAAGAAAAACAATTTTTGAGTACGATTTTGAAACGGTAGGTCAAAAAAGCATAAGCCTCGGCGTGGCAGAGCTTGCAACGCATGAATGCGCCGATGAGCTCATTAAGCGAGCCGACGGCGCTCTATATGAAGCAAAAAACACTGGCAGAAATCAGGCCGTTTCGGCGGCGAGCTTACCTGCCTAAAGTCGCCACGAAAGAGGCTATCTCCTCTTTTTGGGCATCGCTAAGAGTTGAGAAATCGGCAGTTAGTTTCACACCCTCGCCAAACTCTCCCTCTTTATGCGCCTTTATCTTGGCTAGCGCCTCTTCTTTTGCCATTCCCGCTATTTTCTTCGGATACGCGGACGCACCTTCGCCTTTTATGCCGTGACACATTGAGCATTTGACGCCGTAAAGCACCTGTGCGCTCTCTTTGTTTTTGACGGCCTCTGCGGCGCTAGGCTGCATATAGGCAAATACTATTTTGTCAACAAACACGACGAGCGGCAAGAAGAGCAAAATGGCGATTATTAGTTTGTAATGTCTTTTTAACACCTATTTTTCCGTTATCTTTTCTACAAGAGCTGCGGCTTTTTCTTTCGCCGCCTCCGCACTCTCATCCGCCACAAGCACGACCGCCATTCTACGCCCTTCATGGCTTTCGGGTTTGCCGAATACTCTTACCTCGCTGGTTGCGGTGAAAAGCTCGTTTGGAATATCAAATTTAGGATCATGACACTCGGCTTTTGCTTTATATGCCGCGCTCGCACCGGGAGTCAAAAATCTATGGGCGAGAGGCAATCCAAGCGCCGCTCTAAGATGCAATGCAAATTCGCTCGCGCTTTGCGTCGTCATCGTCACCATTCCCGTATCGTGCGGTCTAGGGCTAACTTCACTGAAATACACCTCATCCCCCGCCACGAACAGCTCAACGCCGAATATCCCTCTGCCGCCAAGTCCGTCCGTCACCGTTTTTGCTATATGCTTTGCTTTGTTTAATGCGCTCTCGCTCATCGCCATCGGCTGCCATGAGTAGATGTAGTCGCCGTCTCGCTGGATGTGTCCGATAGGCTCGCAAAACACGGTCTCATTCTCGGTTCTAGCGGTCAGCAGCGTGATTTCGTAGTCAAAACGGATAAACTCCTCAACTATTATCTCGCTAGCGTC
>DZBC01000027.1 GCA_022729835.1 Sulfuricurvum sp.
GGGTGGCCGGATCAAAACGTCACGGGTGGCCGGATGGGTGCGTTTTTTGCAATCAAGATACTCAAAATACTGCCGATACCCCAAAAAGAGTTCATCACTCCCCTCACCGCTGAGCACCACCCGTACCCCGTCTTTGGCGATATGTTCAAACATCAAATAAAGCGGCACGCTTGCGGGGTCGTTGAGCGGTTCATCCAGTGCGTCGAACACCGCGTCACGCGCCCCCATAAATTCGCTCTGTGTAATAATGCGCTCATGGTGGCGCACCCCCAAAAAGGCCGCACTCTCTTTTGCGGCAGCGCGCTCATCGTAGTTGGAGAACCCCTCATAGCCCAGCGTATACGCTTCAAGCTCCCGCCCTTGCGCTTTGGCCATGGCGATGAGCAAAGCGCTGTCGATGCCACCAGAGAGCAGTGCGGCCATCGGCGCGGCGGATTCAAGCCGCAAATGCACCGCTTCGCGCAAACGCTCATGCACACGGCTTAGCGCCTGCGCCTCGTCCGCTATGGCACAAGGGCGTACATGTAAAAGATCATAATAGGGCGTACATGTAAACTCAGCCCCATCCCATAGCCCGACATAGCCCGATTCGAGTTTGCCGATCCCCTCATAAAAAGTGTGCGGCGGCGTAGGTGCCAGATAGCCAAGATAGCTTAGTAGCGCTTCGTCGTTCATCCTTACATGTAAGAGCAGTACGCGCAATGCCTTGATCTCGGAAGCAAATGCAAAAAAGTCCTTGCCCCTAAGGTAAAAGAGCGGCTTTTTGCCCATACGATCCCGCCAGAGCTTGAGCCTTCCCTCCTCATAAAGCGCAATAGCGAACATACCGCGCAGATGCGTCACAAAGTCATCACCCCAGCGTCGATAGGCCGCCGCAATCAGCGCCACTTCACTAGGTTGCGCACACCCAAGCTCTATAGAGAGCGCATGGTGGTTGTACAGCTCACCATTAAATGCGATCAACACTTCCGAATCGGCGTACGGTTGCGGCGTAGAAGTGGGCGCAATGCTGAGGCGATGATGGGCGAAAAAGAGCCCTTCACGCTCCACAACCGCGCACCCATCAGGCCCGCGATGCTGCAGCAACGAGAGGGCGCGGCGCGCTTGATGCGGATCATACGCGCCGATAATGCCAAAAACGGCGCACATCTACTCTTGAGTCGCTTTGAGCGTATGGCGCACCACGCAGCGCCAGCCCTCATAATCGACCTTTTCGCACGCGCAGCCACCACTTGAAACCACACCTTGAAGCGTCAAAAGCTCTGCTTTGGCCGCTTCACACGCGCTATGGCGATCAGGCGCAAAGGCAAAAAGATACTGCGATTGTTCCTGGGCTGCAAGCAAGAGAGGTAAGAAAATCCATGCTGTTTTCATGGCGATATTGTAGCCAAATGATTTGGGCTGTTTACCTTTTGCACTATATCATTCACTCACTGAATGAACAAGGAATGCCGCGTTGAAAAACACCGACCCTTTTGATGTCTTACATGTACTCCAAAACGTCGAAGCGCACGGCTCCCAACAGAGCCTCGCCGATGAAGTGGGCTACAGCGTCGGCAAGGTCAACTACATCCTCAAAGCCTTGATTGCCAAGGGGTTGGTAAAGATGGAAAATTTCGTCAAAGCGGAGAGCAAAAAGGGTTATCGCTACCTCCTCACTTCGGAGGGTATCCGCGAAAAAATCGCCCTCACCGAAGCGTATATCAAGATCAAAAAAGCGGAGTATGAGGCGTTGCATCGCTCGCTGGAAGAGGACAAAAAGCGCATTGAACAAGAGCATAGTGCATGAGGCATTTCACACGACGTATTATGGCTCTGCTCTCTAGGCGGGATCGTCACTTTTTGGCGGGGCTGTTTCTCTTTTCCATTTTGATCTCTTTGATCGAAACCGTCGGCGTGTCGATTATTATGCCTTTTATCGCCGTGGCCGGAAACTTTGAGCTGATTCAAACAAACCCCTATTTTCACGGCGTTTACACGTGGCTTGGCTTTTCCGCACCCGATCGTTTCGTCATCGCCTTCGGTGCGTTGCTGATCCTCTTTTATCTGCTACGCAGTGCTATTAATTTCCTCTACTTTTATCTGCTCGCACGCTTTGCACAAGGGCGCTACCATCTGATTGCGTACCGACTCTTTGAGAACTATCTGGGACTTCCTTATCGTGAATTTATTGTCCGCAACAGTAGCGACCTTACCAAAACAATCACCAGTGAAGCGCGTAATCTCACTACACTGTTAGCGGCTATTCTCTTTATGCTGAGTGAGCTATGCGTCGCTCTGCTCATCTACACCATGATGCTTTATGTCAATGTCAAAATCACCCTACTCCTAACCCTGCTCCTTGCACTCAATGCAGCCGTAGTCGCATTTGGACTCTCCAAGCACTTTAAAAAAGCCGGAGCAACCCGAGAGGTGCATCAAAAACGCTTTTATGAGGTGATTGCCGCAACGCTGGGCAATTTCAAACTGATGAAGCTACGCGGCAATGACGAGGCCATTTTGGAGCGCTTCAAAGAGGCAAGCTACGGCTATGCCAAGGCCAATATTAGCAACGAAGCCCTCTCGCACGCGCCGCGTCTGCTGCTTGAGGCGGCGGGTTTTTCGCTGATCGCCTTTATGGTCGTCTATCTGGTCTGGAAGCATGAGCAGGATATCAGCTCGGCGATGGCCCTGCTGTCGATGTTTGTCTTGGGGCTTTATCGCCTGATGCCCTCAGCCAATCGCATCATTAACAGTTACCATCAGATTCTTTTCAACTACCGCTCGCTGGAGATCATACACGACGATTTGATGTATGAAAGCGAACCTTTACATGTAACACCCATAGCGTTTGAGCACGCCGTCACGCTTGAGAATATCACCTTCGCCTATCAAAGCGGCAAACCCGTCATCGAGCACTGTTCGCTCACTGTTCGCAAGGGAGAGCACATTGCTTTTGCAGGAGAGAGTGGTAGTGGCAAATCGACATTGGCCGATCTAATCATGGGGCTCTACCGTCCTCAAAGCGGCACGATCTTGATCGATGGCATAGCGCTGAGCGATGAGAATATCCGCTCCTGGCGTGCCAAAATCGGCTATATTCCCCAAAATATCTACCTTTTTGAAGGAACGGTCGCACAAAATGTGGCTTTTGATGAGATCATTGACGAAGAGCGGGTACGCATCGTTTTAAAACAATCACAGATGCTCGAGGTACTCGAGCAGAGCCACCAAGGCATCCACACCCTTGTGGGCGAAGGTGGAATCAACCTCAGCGGCGGCCAAAAGCAGCGTATCGCCATCGCCCGTGCTCTCTACCACGATCCGGAAATACTGGTGCTGGATGAGGCAACCAGCGCACTTGACGCAGGGATAGAAGCGAAGATTATGGAAGAAGTTTATAAAATTTGTGCCGATAAAACGTTAATCGTTATTGCGCATCGGTTGAGCACGATTGGGGGATGCGAGAGAGTGGTAACCCTTGGGGGCTAATAGCGCGGGATTGAACATAAAACAGATGCAATTAACAAATTTTCAACCAAAAGGTGAACAGATGAGCTTAAGACGCAAATATACTACTTGCAGGGTTTGTTCATGCTCTGGCGAAAACAATCTCTATTATCCTAAAGAAAAATTTTACGGATCAGAAGAGGAATTTGAATATTTTGAGTGCTCTTCATGCGGATGTCTTCAAATCATAGAGATCCCGAGCAATCTTGCAAGCTATTATAATAAGAATTACCATAGTTTTTCTCCGCTAAAAGTACCGTCAAATTTGATTCATAAATGGATACGTTACCATAAGGATAATTATTCAATTCTACGGAATAACGTCATTGGTCATATCTTTTCTGTTCTATTCACAAATGAAGATTTAAATCTCTTTTCAAGAATAAAGTTGACCAAAAAAAGTAAAATTGTAGATATTGGGTGCGGCAATGGAAAACTAATCCACAGACTTAAGTCCGCAGGATTTGACAATATTCTTGGCGTTGATCCCTTCATAGAACACGATATAGTCCATGAAAATGGGACCATAGTACAAAAACGCTCTTTAAACCAGATTCAAGGAGAGTGGGATTTGGTTATGATGCATCATGCTTTAGAACATATACCCGAACAGGCGGAGGCCTTCCAAGATCTGTATAGACTTGTATCTGCAGATGGCGTATGCCTTGTGCGTATTCCAATTGTTCCCTCTTACGCATGGAAAAAATATGGTATGTCATGGGTCGGCTTAGATGCGCCGAGACATCTCTATCTCCATACGCTAAAAAGCGTCTGTCTGCTGGCCAACAAAGCGGGGTTACAGCTTACGGAAGCTGTATACGACTCTTTGGATTTCCAATTTTGGGGAAGCGAGCTTTACCAAAAAAACATACCTATGTTCGATGAAACAAGCCATAATAGTAAAAATGCAAAAGATTATTTTTCAAAAGAGCAGATCAAAGAGTATCAAGCATTGGCGAAAAAGCTAAACCAACAAAAAGAGGGCGATCAAGTAGCGCTGTTCTTCAAGAAATTTTATTGATCTTAAATGACGCATATAGGTTGACAAAGATGATGCAAAGATTTTCCGCTTATATAGCTCTTTGGAAACGAGAGGGAACTCGATATTGTTTTGAGCTTATCATTCATAAGTTTTTCAAAAAAGAGACAAAAAGCTCCAAACATCTGCTCGGTTATTTTGAGGGCAAATATGGCGTGGAAATAGGAGGGCCCAGCCACTTTTTTTCAGACGATGGTCCTCTTCCGATCTATAAATCGATAGAGAGGTTGGACAATTGCAATTATATGGCCGATACCATCTGGTTTAAAAATCAGCAAGAAGGCCGAAGTTTTTATTACCATAATTCAAAGCAGCCGGGCCTCCAATGGGTATCCGATGCAACCTCTTTGAATCCGATCGATGCAGATCAATATGAGTTTATTCTTGCATCGCACGTTATTGAACATATTGCCAATCCGATCAAAGCACTCCATGAATGGAAACGTATACTCAAAAATGACGGCTTGCTAATCATGGTAGTTCCTCATCGAGACGGCACCTTTGACCGAAATCGAGACGTTACCCCATTATCGCACCTTCTTGATGATTACACTTCCGATATACAAGAAGACGATATGACACATCTTGATGAGATTCTCAGTAGACACGATTTCACGCGGGATACAGGTGTAAGGAGCTATGAAGATTTTGTCGAGCGATCCAAGCAAAATGTCATTAATCGCGGACTCCATCACCATGTGTTTAATACTTTGCTGGTTGCCGAACTGGTCGATGCGGTTGGCATGGAGATTGCCTGCATTGAAGCTATTTGGCCTATGCATATCTTGGTTGTCGCATGTAAACGCACCGATCTCCCTCTTCATACTAACGATGCAACCCTTACCGCCCTTCGTCAAGGCAAGATCGATTCCCCTTTTCATTCGGATCGACAAAGATGAACCCCATAGCCGCTGTCGTCGTGCTATACCAACCTAAAAAATATATCTTTGACAACATTCAATCCTATTACGACTTCGTAGAGTTGGTGATAGTGATTGATAACTCAGAGATGCCAGATGATAAAATCAAAGAGTGGTTAGCCTCGAAAAACAAGATTCATACTGTTATCAATGGATCTAATTTAGGTATAGGTAAAGCCCTCAATTTCGGTTGCGAAATCGCTATTTCAAAGGGTTTTCAATGGATTCTTACCATGGATCAAGATAGCAGTTTTTCATCGGATATGATGGGGTGTTACCTTGAATGCTTTGAGCAACTTGACGACACCGAGACGATAGCTGTCATCTCTCCCATACATATACCCTCGACAATATATCCTGAACACCCATGTATTGCGAAAGAGACTACCCACGTCATGACTTCTGGCAATTTACTTAATTTAGCAGCCTATCAATGTATCGGAGGATTTAATGAATCGCTCTTTATTGACGAGGTTGATCACGACTATTGTTTGAAGGCCCGCCTCAAACAATACCGCGTAGTCGAGATGCCGCATATCCATCTTGCGCATGAACTTGGAGAAGAGGTTGAGATTCGTAAAAACGGGCTGAGCATTAAAACCAGAACGCATTCACCCCTACGCTTCTATTACATTACAAGAAATCGTCTTTACATTTGGCGGCGCTACTTTAAGCATTTTCCGTCAACAGAACCTATCGGATTGCCAAACATCGTAAAACCGCTTCTCTTCGCCTTACTCTATCACGATCAAAAACCCCGTCGTCTCTATCATATCGGACGCGGTATTTTTCATTTTTTGATTGGTCGATATGGAAAATAGACGCATCTCCATATTACTTGCCGCCTACAACGGCGAACGCTACCTACGTAATCAACTCCTTTCATTACAACAACAAACCCATACCGATTGGCAGTTGTTAATCCGAGACGACGGCTCAACCGACGGTACTTGTGCAATTATTGAGGAGTTTTGCGCGCACGATGATCGTATGCACTTCATAAAAGACGATCTTGGACGACTCGGTGCCGCACAAAGCTTTTGGCAACTGCTCTTACATGTAAAGAGTCCTTATGCCCTCTTTTGCGACCAAGACGACATCTGGTTTGAGCGCAAAATCGAACTTTTATTGGAGCATGCACAAATGCATTTAGCAGACAACACTCCGTCTATCGTCTATTGCGATGCCCATGCTTATAGCGATCAAGAGGGCATCATCACCTCATCCGGCATCTCACATCTGCACGCTTCTTCGCTTCGGGAGTTTCTCTTTTTTAATTCCGGCTACCAAGGTTGCTCTATTCTCATAAACACTACCATGATTCAAGAAGCTAGGGCATACACACAGCCTTTTTATATGCACGACGACATCATCTCGCTACTGGCGCACACCTTTGGCAAGGCGGTTTTTCTGGATAAGCCGCTCATGCTCTATCGCCAGCATGATGCCAATGTCACTGGCGTTGCGGCCAAAAGCAAAGTGGAGATGGCTCGAAAGTTTTTTCGCGGCGGTGCCGCTGTCATCAGCCAAGCACATTTCAATGAAAAATACGCCTTCTTTGACCACTACCGTCATCGCCTAAATCCCGAGCAACGCACCCTTTTTGAAGCCTATATTGCATTTGCACACGCCTCATTGCCAATACGATTGTGGCTTATCGTGCGGCACCGCTTTAGCCTTGGCGGCCATTTTTGGGTCTTACTGCTCAAAACTTTACTGCGCCGTCCTATTGCATGATCACTGTTCTTACTCCCACATATAACCGCGCCTACACCTTGACGCGCCTCTTTGAAAGCCTGATGCAACAAAACTGCACTTTTGAATGGCTCATTGTCGATGACGGCAGCACGGATGAAACGAGAAGCCTCATTGAAAGCTTCAAGCTAAATACCGCATTTGCAATACGTTATATCCATCAACCCAACAGCGGCAAGCATATCGCTCTTAACACGGGAGCTTTGGCGGCGCACGGAGAATATTGCCTCATTGTCGATAGCGACGATGCCCTTATCCCGGATGCGCTTGAGGTGATCGAAGCGCAGATTGCACAATACCCAAGCCATATCGGATGGTGTTTCCGTCGCGCCTATTTTAACGGAAGGATCATCGGTAACACCTCCGATATGCCGCAGACAATTGTGATGCACCCCATGCAAGCCAATCACTACTTTATGGGCGATCTGGCGTATCTTTTTCAAACTCAAGCGCTACGTGACAACCCTTTTCCTTACATCGAAGGAGAGCGTTTTGTGCCTGAACTGCTCATCTGGAATCGCATCGCAGACCAAGGAAGCATCTACTACTTTCCTCACATCACCCCCTACCTGTGTGAATATCTACCCGACGGCTATAGCGCCGGTTTTAAAAAAAATCTACGCCGAAATCCCAAAGGATTTGCCCTCTATTATGCCGATAGACTACGACGCGAGCGCAAGCCGATTGAACAACTCAAAGCCTTGATTCGGTTGATTCAATGTTACATGTACCGTTGGTTGCGATGAATATTTTGTTGGTTATTACCGGCCTTGGCAGAGGCGGAGCGGAGCGCCAAGTGTGCGACTTGGCCGATCGCTTTGCGCAGGCGGGACATCATGTCTGGATCATCTACCTCTTTGGCGAAGCGCTTATGCGACCTCAAAACAGCACAATCATGCCCATTGGACTACACCTGCGCCAAAACCCCATCAGTCTAGTGCGCACTTTGGTGGCACTGCGCCATCATATACGCCGCATCAACCCCGATGTTATCCATAGCCATATGGTACATGCCAATCTTCTAGTGCGATTTTTGCGGCTATTCACCCCTATGCCAAGGCTGATCTGCACCGCTCACAGCACCAACGAAGGAGGAGGGCTGCGGATGCTGCTCTATCGCCTCACTCACCATCTTGCCGATCTCTCCACCAATGTCTCGCAAAAGGCCGTTGATGCGTTTGTCGCCAAAGGTGCGGTACCCAAAGGGGGCATGCGCCGTCTGTATAACGGCATCGATACCGCGCGCTTTACATGTAAGTATGCGGCACGGAGCGAAACAAGAGCGGCTTTGGGTGTCGATACGCTTACCTCTATGCTGTTGTGCGTGGGACGCTTGGAGGTGCAAAAAAATTACCCTTTAATGCTTCACGCCTTGGCTTTAGCCTTGCAACAACAAACCAATCTGCATCTCTACATCGCCGGAGAGGGCTCGCTGCATGCTTCACTGCACCAGCTGTGTCAATCGTTGCACATAGAAGAGCATGTGACTTTTTTGGGTTTTCGTCAAGATATTGAAGCTTTAATGTGCGCCGCCGATCTCTTTTGTCTTAGTTCCGATTTTGAAGGATTCGGTCTGGTGGTGGCCGAGGCGATGGCTTGCGGCCTGATGGTAGTTGCCACCGATTGCGGCGGAGTTAAAGAGGTACTAGGCGGTAACGGCTTTTTGACTACCGTCGGCGATAGCGGGGGATTTGCACAGCGTATTGTAGAGGCGCTCGCGCTTTCAACCGATGCCAAAACAGAGCTGATTGAAGCCGCCAAAGCAAGAGCGAATGAGTATTTTTCGCTAGAGCAGATCAGTCAAGAGTGGATCAAACTTTACGCAAACCCCAAACACGCTAAAATGCCCCCATCTTTTCACCCAGAGGATCTAAATTGATGCACCCAACCTCCTTACATGTAAGCCGCTTTCTCCTCCTACTCCTGCTCGCCTACGCCTTTAGCATTGCCGTACGCTTCATCTGGGTCTATCAGTTTTCCGGTACGCCCGATTTCTACTGGAACGATCAGATTATGATCAATACCAACGACGGCTACGCCTTTGCCGAAGGGGCGCGGGATATGCTAAACGGTACATGTAGCGCTCATGATCTCTCCTACTGCGGCAACCCGCTCGCCGCGCTCACCGCGCTGCTGGCACAAATTCTGCCCGTCAGCTTTGAGACATTGATCCTCTACATGCCGGCCTTTATCGGCTCGCTGCTGGTCGTGCCGCTGATGCTGATCGGTCGGGCCTTGGGCAACGACTATCTGGGTTTTATTGCCGCGCTCTTGGGCTCCATCGTCCACAGCTACTATAACCGCACGATGACGGGCTACTACGACACCGACATGCTCACCATCGTGCTGCCCACATTGGTGCTGTACAGCCTGATTGCCGCTGCGACCTATGAACGCAACCGCTACTTGCTGCTCATTCCGCTCTTTATCATCGCCAATAGCTGGTGGTATCCGCAGAGTTATTCGCTCAACCTTGCGATGGCGGGGATGGTGCTGCTCTACACCCTGATCTTTGAGCGGCGCAACCTCTTTTTCTACAAAATCCTGATCTTTATGTTGCTCTCGCTTGCACTGGTGGCGTGGTATTTCAAGGTGCTACTGGCCCTCGCGCTCTTTGGGGCGTTTCACTTTATGCCCAAAGCCTCTACACGCCCTATCATCTTTGCCCTGCTCGCCCTCTGCGCGGCGCTGGTGCTCTTTAGCGGCGGCTTCACTCCGGTGATCGCCCAGCTGCAAGGCTACCTCTTTCGCTCCTTGCACGCGGATGATCTGAACCTCACTTTGCGCTATTTCGACGTGGTCCAAACCGTGCGCGAAGCGGGGCAGATCCCTTTTGACGTCTTTGCGGCGCGTATCAGCGGCGCTACGCTCACATTCCTCTTCGCGCTGCTGGGGCTTGGGATGCTCGTATGGCGCCACAAGGTGATGCTACTGGCCCTACCTATGCTGGGTCTGGGCTTCATCGCATTTCAAGCAGGACTGCGTTTTACCGTCTACGCCGTGCCCGTGATGGCGCTGGGAATGGGGTATTTCATCGTGTATGCGTCACAACTGCTCGAGAAGGTGATCTTTATCGATCGTACCTTACATGTAAGCCGCATCCTCTTCGTCACACTATCCACCGCAGCCGCGCTTTATCCCAATATCGCCCACATTATTGATTACAAAGTCCCCACGGTGTTCAACGCCCAAGAGGTTAAAGTGCTGGATGATCTAGGTCGCTTAGCACAGCGCGAAGACTACGTCGTGACGTGGTGGGATTTTGGTTATCCAATCCGCTACTACAGCGACGTACGGACCCTCATCGATGGTGGCAAACACGATGGAAAGGACAACTTCGCCACCAGCTTTTCCCTCACAAGGCCACCCATTGCGGGCGCCAACATGGCGCGTCTGGACGTCGAGTACACCGAACGCGGCTTTGATGAAAATCACTCCGACAACTTACTTGCGGCCATGCGCGACTACAATCAAAGTGACCTAAACGCGTTTCTTGCAGCTCTGCAAACCCGCGACTTCACACCTCCCGCACCGACCCGCGACATATACTTCTACCTGCCGATGCGGATGATGAGTATCTTCCCCACCGTCGCCCTCTTTAGCAATCTCGATCTGCACAGCGGCACACAGCAAGAGCGGCCTTTTTTCTACGCCACCGGATCATTCAAAGACGCCGGAGCGCTGCTGCATTTAGGTAACGGAGTCGCGCTGGACAAGGCCAAAGGTATCATTATGCTTGGTCAACAACAAGTACCGCTCGCACAGTTCGTCACCATCAGTTACGACGCTCAGGGGAAAATCCAAAAGAACCTCCAAAACCTTCACCCCAACGGAGCGCTCAACCTCCTCTACCTCAAAAGTTACAACCAGTTTTTGTTGATCGACCACACGATGTTTGAATCGCTCTATGTGCAGCTTTTCTTACTTGAAAACATCGATCCCAACCTCTTTGAGCCGGTCATCATGACCCCTTGGGCCAAAGTCTTCAAGCTCAAAAGGTAGGGCTTTGGCACGTATCGGCTTTTTGTCGCATCTGGATCTCAACCTCTACCTCTTTCGTCTGCCGATCATGCGCTCGCTCAAAGAGCGCGGCCACGAGGTCTTTGCGATATGTCCCGAAGGAGCCCATAGCCAAAAGATGCGGGATTTAGGCTTACATGTAACGCCCTACGCCATAGAGCGCCAGAGCCTCAACCCCCTCAAAGAGCTCTTCGCTCTACGCGCCATCACCGAAGCCCTGCGTCCCTTGAAGCTCGATCTACTCCACACCTTCACCGCCAAACCCAATATCTACGGCACGCTCGCCGCGCGGCGCTTAGGTATCCCTACTGTGCTGAACCTTGTCGAGGGATTGGGCTCATTTTATATCGAGGATTCGCTCAAAAATCGTCTGGTGCGCTTTGTGATGGAGCGGCTCTACAAACATGCTTTTGCGCGCGCTGACGGCGCGGTTTTTGTCAATAGCGATGATCCGGAGTATATGATAGAGCGCGCTTTGATTGAGCGCAAAAAAGTGCAGGTTATCAAAAGCGTAGGGATCGATACTGAAGCATTCTCCCCCCAAGCCGTCTCGCACGAGGCACTAGAGCGTCTGCGCGAAGCCTTACATGTAAAGGAAAAAACCGTCGTGCTGATGGTCGCGCGCGCCATCTGGCACAAAGGGGTGCGCGAATACTACGAAGCAGCGGAGGCGCTTGCGGACGATAAGGTTCTGTTTTTGCTGGTGGGTGACACCGACGCGGGCAACCCCAGCAGCGCTGATGAAGATTTTTTGCGCAGGGGCACAGTGCAATGGCTAGGGCATCGAGACGATATCGTAGAGCTTACCGCCTTGTGCGATCTCTACGTGCTGCCGAGCTACCGCGAAGGGGTGCCGCGCACCCTGCTTGAGGCCGCCTCGATGGGAAAAGCCATTGTCACGACCGATGTGGTGGGATGCCGCGAAGTGGTGGATCATGGAGTCAACGGTCTATTGGTGCACGCGCGCGATAGCGATGCGCTTACTGAGGCGATCCGAACCCTACTGCTTGATCCCGAGCGCCGCGCCGCCATGGGCGCTTTGGGACGCGCCAAAGCCATTGCGCAATTCGATACCCAAGCAGTCGTAGCGCAGTATCTCACACTCTATGGAAAATTCATCCATGTTTAGACCTTACCGTGATCTTTTTAAGCCGCTACTCGATCGCCTAGCCGCGCTCTTAGCGCTGCTGCTTTTATGGCCGCTGATGGCGGTCGTTGCGCTGCTGATTCGCGCCCAAATGGGCAGCCCCGTGCTTTTTAGGCAAGCGCGCCCGGGGCTAAGGGGAGGAATTTTTCATATCTACAAATTCCGCACCATGAGCAATGAGCGAGACGCAAACGGAGCGTTGCTGGATGATGAAGCGAGACTGCGCGGCATCGGCAAAACGATCCGCGCCCTGAGCCTCGATGAGCTGCCCCAGCTCTTCAATGTGCTGCGCGGCGAGATGAGCTTCATCGGCCCCCGTCCGCTGCTGGTGGAGTATCTTGAGCTCTATAGCCCGCAGCAAGCCCGCCGCCACAATGTGCGTCCGGGCATCACCGGCTGGGCGCAGGTTAATGGGCGCAACGCGATTAGTTGGGAGCAGAAATTTGCACTGGATGTATGGTATGTGGAGCATCAAAGTTTTGCACTGGATTTGAAGATTGCATGGATGACGGTGCTTAAAGTACTCAAGCGCGACGGCATCAGCGCACAGGGGCATGTGAGCATGGAGAAATTTCAAGGCAGCAAAAAAGGTATAATTTCAGATACTCAAAAAGGAGCCTAATATGCAACCTATTTTAGCCAACTACACCGCCAGCATCACCGAACTCAAAAAGTCTCCCGCCCAACTGCTCAAAGAGGCAGGCAACGAAGCGATCGCCATTCTCAACCACAATGTCCCCACTGCCTATCTGGTTCCCAGTGCGCTTTATGAGAAGATGATGGAGGTGATGGATGACTACTATCTGGGCAAAGAGGTCGAACAAGCACTGAACTACAATGAAGATGAACTGATCGAAGTTAATATCGATGACCTCATATAAGCTCAAATTCACCCCAAAAACCTATAAGCAGTGGCATAAACTCGGCGATACCGTCCGTGAGCAATTGCGCAAAAAACTCCAAGAGCGCTTAGAGCATCCACGTGTCCCCAAAGACCGACTCAGTGGCTTTGACAACCTCTACAAAATAAAGCTAAAGAGCGCGGGCTATCGACTGGTTTATGAAGTCAAAGACGATGTGGTCGTAGTGCTTGTGCTCAGCATCGGCAAACGCGAAAAAGGCGAAGTCTATGCAGCGCTGGAGGGACGCATTGAGTAGGGCGCTCTACATCTACGGCCAAAGCGGCCATGGCAAGGTGCTCGCCGATATTGCCCGTGCGTGCGGCTACACACAAATCGAGTTTATCGACGACGATAGCGCCAAAACGGGCGTGTTGCGATTTGGCGCTGCGTTACATGTAAACATACCCGTTGCACTAGGCATCGGCGACAACGCCTCGCGCGCTCAGGTTGCGCACAAGCTCACGCAAAGCGGTTTTCGCCTCGTCACACTGATCCACCCCTCCGCCATCCTCTCCCCAAGCGCACACATTGGCAGTGGCAGTGTCGTAATGGCGCTGTGTGTGGTAAATGCGGACGCGCGTATCGGTGAAGGCTGCATTCTCAACAGCGGCTGCGTGATCGAGCATGACTGCACTTTGGGCGATTTTGTACATGTAAGCCCCAAAGCAGCTCTGGCAGGCGGCGTGACGGTTGGGGAGGGGGCACATATCGGTATCGGATCAAGTGTGATTCAAGGTGTAAGCATCGGTGCGCACAGCATCATCGCCGCCGGAAGCGCCGTTACATGTAACATTCGCGCGCACGTCATGGCCGCCGGTAGCCCTG
>DZBC01000225.1 GCA_022729835.1 Sulfuricurvum sp.
TTCCATACCGGTTTCCCGCAGAGATATCCGGCCCGAGGTCGATTCTGCTCTGGCTGTTCGGGGTGGTGTTGGAGATGGCCAGCCCGCCTCCCGTCGCGCCCAGGGGGCCGTTGAGGTGCAGCAGCGAGGTGGGCGTCGTCGTCCCGACGCCGATCTGCCCTGTCGGGGTGATGCGCAGGCGCTCGATGTTGTTCGTTCCGAGGGCGAGCGGGTGATCGCCGTGTTTCAGGCGTCGCATGTACTGGTGGCGACCGGATGGGCAATGGGCATCAGTGCGCGTAACAAACTAAGCGGTCGCGTTCACCGCATCACAATGGGTGTCGTCAATGCCGAGATCGATCTGTTGCTTGAGGGGATGGAGCGCATCGTAGCGGTCATCACCAACGAAGCGGTAGCCGAACTGAGACTCAAAGATGGTGACGAGATTGTCGCCATCATCAAAGCCAGTGATGTGATGATCGCTAAATAAAATCAAAGGAGTTCAACCATGAAAAAAGTTCTTTTAGGCGTGATGCTTACATGTATCACCCTTTTTGCCGGTGAAATCAACGTTGCCGTCGCGGCCAATCTGAGCTATGTGATTGAGGAGCTTAAAGCGGAGTTTGCCAAGAGCCATCCGGGCACCAAAGTCACGGTCAATCTCGGCAGCAGCGGCAAGTTCACCGCGCAGATCAAAAACGGCGCCCCTTTTGGGATGTTTATGAGCGCGGATATGAAGTTTCCTACGGCGCTCTTTGACGGGGGCTACGCTTTGGGTGCGCCCAAAATCTACGCCCAAGGTGCGCTGGTGCTGCTGGCGCAAAAGAGCACGGATCTCTCAGGCGGACTAAGCCTGCTTCAAAGCGAAGCGGCGCATAAAGTCGCCATCGCCAACCCCAAAACAGCCCCTTACGGTGCGGCGGCGCTCGAAGCGTTTAAAAAAGCGGGCATCTATGAGGCGATTGCACCGAAGCTGGTGCAAGCCGAGAGCATCTCTCAGGTGGTCTCGTTTACCCAAAACGCTGCCGATTTCGGCCTGACGGCGGCTTCGCTGCTGCATGGCGACGCGCTCAAAAGCAAGGTTGAAGGCAAAGATTGGGTGATGGTCGATCCCGCGCTCTATACGCCGATCGCCCAAGGCGCGGTACTGCTCAAAGCGGCCAAAGACAACGCGGAGTATGCGGCGTTTTATGACTTCATCTACTCCGACGCGGCAGCGGCGCTCTTTCGCCGATACGGCTATATCGTCAAGTAAATTTTAGCGTGCCTTCGGGTGCGCTTTTTTTTGACCATACGTTATATCAATAATGATACAAAAGGATTTTCATGCGTCTCTTTACCCGACTTTGCGCCCTTTTACTGGCCTTACATGTAACGCTTTTTGCGCAGGAGCAGCCCGCGCCAAGCCGCGTGTTCGGCTCTTCGCCGCCGATGAACTATCTGCTCTATGCGCTCAACCCTCAAAAGATGATCGGGCTCAATTTCAAGGCCAAAAACGCCAACAACAACGCCACGGAGCGTTACCTTGATCCCTATTTTTTGAGCCTTCCGGTGATCGGATCGTTTCACGGCGGCGGGGCGAGCATCAACATCGAAACCCTTTTAGCGCACAAGCCGGAGCTGGTGCTGCTGTGGGAGGATGACATGATGGCCCAGACGGTCAAAACGCAGATCGATCGCACGGGCGTGCCCACGCTCACCGTTCCATTCCGCTCCATCGAATCGATGCCGCGCAGCATCGAAACGGTTGCCGATGCCATCGGCGAACATGAGCGCGGCAAGCTGCTGGGCGATTATGCCCGCCGCATCATTGACGAGATCAACGCGACTGTCTCTACAGAGAAAAAGGCGCGTTACTACTACGCCGAGGGGCTTGACGGGTTATCGACCGAATGCGACGCGTCGTTTCATGTGGTGGCGATGAATTTTGCCGGAGGCGAGAACGTCCATAAGTGCCGCCAAAGCAACCTGCTGGGACTGGAGAAGATCAGCTTCGAGACGCTGCTTGCCTACGATCCCGATGTGATCATCGTCCAGAGTGCCGTGGTATACAGCGATTTGCTCGCGGATGAGCTATGGCAGAGCCTGCGCGCGGTGAAAGAGGGACGGATTTATATGGTTCCTGTCACCCCATTTAACTGGATCGATCGGCCGCCTTCGTTTATGCGTATTTTGGGGATTCAGTGGTTGGCATCCCTGTTTCATCCCAATGCCTACCGCATCGATCTGGATGCGCGTACCAAAGCGTTTTATGAGCTGTTCTTACATGTAACGCTCACACCTAAAGAGATTCCATCACTCATCGGAGTAGAAAAATGAAAAAAGCACTCTTTGCGGCACTGGCCGCCACCGCCGCACTTTGGGGCGATACGCTCAGCATCGAGCATATCGTCGTGAGTGATCGCATGAGCGATGAGGGGTATCTGAATGAGCGCAACGGCTCCGTAGAGCGCTTTGGCGCCAAAAGCATTGCCACGCTCTCGTCGCAAGCGAAGATGAACCCTTTTCATATCACTCAGTATTCGCCCTCGGTCAACTTCACGCCCGTTGATGCGGCAGGCTCCAACGAACCCTCCTATCACGACCCGATCCGCATTCGCGGCAAGTCGCAGTCCGGCCCCGGCGGGGTCTATATGATCGACTCTATGCCGATCTCAAGCAACCCAGGCGGCGGCAAACAGATGCTCGATATGGAGAACGTCTCGGGTATCGACCTGCTCAAAGGCTACATCACCCCGGAGCGCAACCTTGGGTTTTCAAGCCTGATCGGCAAGGTGGACCTGCAGGTATTGCGCCCCAAAAATCAGATCGGCGCGGCCCTTTCGCAGGCTTTTGGCTCCGATGGCTTCAAACGCTCCTTTGTGCGTCTGGATTCGGGCGAACTTGGCGACGTGCGGCTCTTTGGCTCGTTTTCTTACCTCTTCAGCGACCTCACTAAAGGCTCGGGCGATCTGCAGCGCACGAATGGCAATATCGGCCTCTCCTATACACCGAGCAGCAGCTTCGATGCGACGCTCTATCTGCTAAGCAACCGCGACGCGCACCACAACTACGCTTCGCTCACCTACGCCGAAGTGCGCGATCTGGGACGTTACGCCGACAAGAGCTTCGCGGCGACGAAACCGCTGGGCGACAACGACGTGAACTACTACGACTGGAACCGCCAGAAGTTCGACGCAACGGCGCTGATCTCCACGCTGCGCTGGCATATTACGCCTGATGATCTTGTCACGCTCAAGCCCTACTACAAACAAGACAAAGGCGAATATTGGAACGCCCAAAGCGACGCCAACGCCTCCAAAAACCGCGTCATCAACTGGAAGATCGATCATGACCTCTACGGCGTCGTTGCGGAGTATGCGCATAGCTTTGGCGATGCGCTGAGCGCTTCTGCGGGGTACTGGTATCACAAACAGCTTCCGCCCGGGCCGCCGACGGATCGGCGAAAATACAAGGTCGTCGGTGGAGAGCTGGTCTTT
>DZBC01000226.1 GCA_022729835.1 Sulfuricurvum sp.
CAACTTCGATCGAGGATTTGGAGTAAAATGTTAGGTTATGCAAGAAGTCTATTATTAAAGGGTGTTTTGTTGCCTGTCCCCATTTTCTTCGAGATAATTTCAAGGTTTTGAGTGTAAAATCTATGAAAATACGTCGTTTTGTGAAATTTGGAATTCTGATAAAAGGGCATGTTGCTGGGATCAATCAATAGTCATGTATAAGGATAAAAATGACAAACTCTAGAGAAGTTGCTTATCAAATTACAAAATTACAGTTACAAGCAAACGAACCAACGGAAGAGTTATTAAAGGCCATTTTGGATGTTGCACCAGAATACCCAAAGAAATATTTTGCTCCATGGTTCAAACATGCCCACAAACGGGTTCAAGGAATTGCAGATTCAAGTGCAGGACCAGGTACAGAATACCTGCTTGGTTTTCTAGATGCTGCAAAAGAACTTGGATATGATATACGTCTAGTCATTTAGTCTACACATGAATGGAGACCAAATCAAAAAAGAAAAAATGCCATCAGCGAATGGCTAACTCAAAATATATAACAAATCAAGGTTAAAGGTTAAGGGGTCAGGTGATCAATATCAATCACAAAATTGGGACGAGACTACTTATTATCTATAAATCCTTACATGTAATCAACATTCTACCCGCGCTAACTCCGAAAACAAGGGCTTCTCTCGTCCCAAACGTCCCCGTTGGCAAGGCGTAAAAATTACAGTGACAGCTTACCTATTTAAAACCCTTACATGTAAACCCCAAGCGCTCCCTCAAGGAGCGGCTTAAAGCCCCATCTCCCGCTTTACTTGCGCCGCCCAAGTGCTCACGCGCTCTTCGGTCAGCTCCTCTTGATTGACGTCATCAATCGGTAGCCCGCAGAATTTGCCCTCACGCACCGCTTCGGAGTGTTTGAAGTCGTAGCCCTCAACGCTCCGGTAGCCAAAGCCGACCTCCGCACCGAGCTTTTTAAAGAGATCGTGGAAATCGCCCAGTGCGCTCACAAACTCCTCGCCGTGGCTTTTTTGATCGCCGGCGCCAAAGAAGGCGACTTTTTTGCCGCTGTAGTCGGGTTCGTCGTTTTTCATCTCATAGAGCGGATCGACCCAGTCGCGCTGGGGGTCGCCCTGACCCCAGGTGCTTGAACCGATCAATAGTACGTCGTACTCCTCGAACTGCTCCAGACCGTCATAATCCTCTTCCATATTGATCAGATCTGCGCCCTTGAAGTGCTTTTTCAGCGCTTCAGCCGCCCCCATCGTTACGCCGCTACTGCTGCCTACAAAAATACCTACTTTTCCCACTGCCTACTCTCCTTTACTGCATGGTTTGTATTGTTCAAAGGTCTCATAAGCGTTTTTGAGAAACTTCTCGCCCTCTTTGTAGAGGTCTTCAAGGGTGCGGAAACTAAAGCGGTGGGCGTCTTTGAAGTATTTGTCCACCAGCACGATGCGTCCGGCGATGACGATGCAGCGCCCGAATCCCTCGTGGCTCATCTCCATGACCACGTTGCACATGACACCCGTTTTGCGCTCGAAGGAGAGGGCGATGGCTTTGAAGATCATCTTGATATCGTTGATCAGCACTTCGTCGATGTCGGCGATGATGGGGATCTCTTTGAGCTGCTCTTTGGTTTTGACGAACTTCTTGACCAGAAGCTCTTCATCACTCATCTTGGCCCAGTTGCCAAATTGGTCGGTAGCGCGCAATTGGCGAATCAGTTCGAGGGTAAAATCGTTGTGTGTTTGTGTGGTTGTTTCCATAAAGGCTCCTTATTCTGCTGACCAGCGCTCAAGGCGCACATCGTCGGGGGTTTCAACTTGCATGATACGTTTGATCCACGGCGGGGGATTACCGTTGATCATCTTGACCAAATCGCGTAAAATCTCTTCAATGGGGGTGGATTCGTTGACCTTCATCGGGTGAATCCCCGAGCGGATCACTTTGGCCGCCGCCGTACCGCCGATGCTCTCGCAGTACATGATGTCTACCCCTTCAAGGGCGCGGACTTTGAAGTCGGTCTTGTCGTCGCCCTCGATATCGCTGGTGTCGGTTTTGACGACGCCATGCAGCGAAAAGCCCTCTTTGCTGACGCTGTAGACGGCAAACTCTTTCGCACCGCCGAAATGGGCGTTGACCTCTTCGAGATCCTTGGTGGCAAAGGCCACTTTGATCGCGTGGGACATAGTGTGGCCGTCTTCGACCGTGATTTTCATTGATTCAGCCATGATGTTTCGCCTTTTTGAGTAGATTTGCCACCTCGAAGAGGAAGTAGGTGCTTCCCTCGTAGAGGATGTCGTGTTTGAGCGCATTGCCCAGCTCTTCGTAGTTGGGATATCCGCGAAGCAGCAGCGCTTTGTGCTCATAGGAGTGCAATAATCGTTCTGTATGAAAATTGCCGATCACCATGTCGGCTTTGTCAAAAAACGGCAGTGCGTCTTCAAGGTCGCCGACAAAGACCCGCTTGGCTTTGATTCCCTCAAGCACGCTTGCATAAACGGTCGAAACCGCCGCTTCCACCGTGCCGCCGACCGATTCAAGCAGGGCGCAGATGCCTGTGATCATGTAGGGTTCCCCCAGCACGACAAAGTGCGACGAGCCGATGTCGAAGTGGGTGTCGAGCATTGCGTCTTGCAGCCGTCCGCGCCAACGCTTTACCTGCGGCATAGGGTCGATGTGACGCAACTCCATCAAAAGTGCGACAAAATTGTCGGTCGCTTCTTGTCCCATCAGATGATCAAAATGGTAGTGGCGGATCGCGTCGTTTTTGTGCAACAGCGCTTTGGCCGCAATGCCCATCGACGCACCGATGGTGATGACGCTTTCGCACTCGGCGAGCTTCGCAATCTCCGCGACGCCGATGCCCCCTTGCGCCAGTTTGCCCTGCGCTTCGTCGAAATAGCCGTCCATCGAGGTGGAGAGATCGGGCAGAAGGTAGGTTTCAAAACCGAAGCTTTCGCAAAAGCATTTGAGCTTTTCGCACTCGATGGGGGTGAGGCTTACATGCACAAGTACCGCCAGCGTGCCGACCCTGATCTGCTCCGCCTTACATGTAAGCTGATCGATGAGCGCTTTACATGTAAGCGCCCAGCCGCTCTCCATTCCCCCTTCATAATCGGGCGTGTTGACGTAGCAGTAGGGGATCTCGATGTGCGTTCCCACGGCGCGTACATCATCGCCTTTGGTCTCGGTCAGCCCAGTGGTGTGCAGTCCGATCAGCTCAGGGGTGAACTTGTTTTTGCTCGTAATGTTTTCGATGGAGAGCAAGATGGAGTAGTCTCCGCCGTCAAGCACCGCCGTGATGTCCGTCACGGAGGTGTTGTAAACGGGGATCGGCTCGTTAAAGTGGCGCGTGAAAAAGACCTTGGTATACGAGGCGCACCCTTGAGCGCCGTGCATCAGCGGCAGGCAGTGGCGCACGCCCATAAAGGCGAGCGC
>DZBC01000227.1 GCA_022729835.1 Sulfuricurvum sp.
CGGCGCCGACCAACTGGTGGCCGACGGCGGGCCAAACGGCCACTCCATCTTCACCTGGACCCTGCTGCAAGCCCTGGCCGGTCGCGCCGACCTGAACGGCGACAGCCTGATCACCGCTACCGAACTCGCCGCCTACGTCGCCCCCAGTGTCGCCGGCGTCTCGCGCCAACCCCCGGCCTTCGGCAGCCTGCCCGGATCGGAAGGCGGCGATTTCGTGTTCGAAGCGCGATCCGAAAGCGAATTCCTCAGCGCCCAGAGCAGCCAGCTCTCCAGCGACGCCATCGCCCTCAACAGCCGCCTCGACACCCTGCAACCCCAAGCCGCAACCGCCAAACCCGCGCCAGTCTTGGTCACCAACCTGCAAGGCGAAGCGCAGAAAATCCAGTTGCCGAAAGCGGTACCGCCCTCGCAACGACAACAAGCGCAGCGCGCCAACGACCGGGGCCTGCAGCTCTACAAGGAAAAACGCTACGCCGAAGCCGAAGCCGCATTCACCGAAGCCCTCAAGCAACGCCCGGACTTCGCCCTCGCCGCCAACAACCTCGGCTTCATCTACTTCCGCCAGCAGAAATACCCCGAAGCCGCCCGCTGGTTCGAGAAAACCCTGGAACTCGACCGCTCCCGCGCCATCGCCTACCTGAACCTTGGCGACGCCTGGCTGAAAGCCGGCGAGAAGGCCAAGGCCAAAACCGCCTTCCAGACCTACCTGGAACTCGCCGCCAATGGAGCGGGAGCGGGGCATGCGCGGCAGATGCTGGGGGAGTTGTAGGCGGAAACCGATGCCTATCAGCGGATGTCGCGCCCTGGCGCGGCCCGCAGCTCGAACAGGCGCGCATCGCCAAAAGCGTCACCGAAAAATTGACCAAACCCACCGGCGGAATGGAAAGCCACAAAACATCAACTTACTGACTGCGAGTGAATTCACCGGGGTCTGATCTAAATACCGAAATTTACGGCATGACCCTGGTGCACCCCTATTACTTTTCCGGGCATTTGTGGTTTACTGGTTTTTAAAAAACCGAGTACAAATTAGACAACAAATACATTGCATTAAATCAACATCAAATCAATATTAAGTTATCATCATTTGGCGTTGAATTAGAGCTTAACGTAATAAATTCATTGTTTATTTTACACACACCATGCTCTCTCAAGCCCGACGCTAAAGAGGCCATATAAATGTATTCTCCAAGTTTGCCAAGCTTATATATATCTCCTTGTTGAAACACGTAGTCGCTTGGTTGTATTTCTTGAATTTTCCCTTTTATTGGATCCATGAACTGTATAGGTGCTTGACTCATTGATACACTGCCAAGCGGGATTGTTACTTTTGCAGGACAATCTGCACCTAAGTTCATTGCAAAATGAGGCGTTACTTCCATCTTAAAGCAGTGGTGAATTAGAGAATTGTTTTTATTGTCTCTAACATAGCTTGGTTGGTATGTTATGATGCAATCAATTTTGCTAGAGGGGTCATTGATGATTTGAGTTGCTCGATCCTGGATTTCTTTGTAGTCCGCATGAACATTTACTCGAACAAAAACTATCCGCAATGCTTTTGATTCTTGTTGAGTGTGCAATAAAATATTCTTAGCTGCCAGTGCAACTTTATTTGAATATCGCTTTCTTTCCGATTCAGGACTTGGGCAATAAACAAGCGTCATATCAGAAGTGTGAACAGGGGAAGTCTGATAGTTAACAGGAAGTCTTGTTACCAGAATATTTAAGCCACCTCTAGGAGAAAGATGAAGCTGGGGGTATATGGCTTTTGCCTCTCTTATGCTTTTTATTATTAATTCAAAGTCGTCCTTATTAATCGGATCTTGACAAAGAATACTCAGCCCAAGATTTTCATTCAGCAACCTCAGCTTTTCTCTCCACTTTGCCCTAACTCGTCTACAGCCTGATTGGAACCTTCGTTGCTCATCAGAAATGTCTACATTCTTTACCGATACAAACTGAGTAAAGCCGTTCTTCATTGGAATGGAGAAGTCATACCCCGGGTTTTTTCTTTCAGCAGGAACGATTTTTGAATAAGGGACAGAGAGCATTCCAAAGTACAGGATTTCTGAAAATAGCCCCTTGGATTTGTTAGGACTCTTCTTTATCTCTCTGACTATTTGTTTTAACCACAATTCATTCTCTTGCTTTATTTTGATTAGGCATTTTCCGATGATGTATAGTTCGACGGTTGATAGTCTATCTTTTCTATTCCAGAGAATGGACAGTGGATTGCTTTCAGGCTGGGCTGAAAGGTAGGCGACGCCGAAAAGTTTCTCAATTTCCTGTAGGGCTTGTATTGCTTCGCCTTCTTCACCAAGATTGTCTAGAGCTCGACCATTTATCATTGCAAACCCTTTTAGCTCCTATCGCCATAGTAGACATTTTTCATTGCTTATGAACGAATCGACACCGACCCATTTTGCGCTTTGATTCTATGAGCCCTTATCGAAATTTCATTAGCTCATAAAGCAAGAAGTAGCAGCGCTTTACCACCTCGTGATTTTCATCCGTCGGTTCTAGTTGACCATGCACCAATTGGCAGCGCACTTGATAAATGATCTCAAGCAATCCGTTAAACAGGGCCGACTTATCGTCGGTGAGTTTTAGCAAATCGCTAATGCGGATCCCTTGTGCATTTTGTTTGACGACGAGACTTCCATAAGTCTTGGGGTATGGCGTTAGTAGACAGTACTCAAACGTAATGGCGCTATTGGTTTGCTCTTCTTCCCACAGCAGCAACGCCCTGTTTAGAGCGAAGGAAAGCCCCTCAATGTGATTGATCAGCTCAACACGGTCTTTCGTGCCATCGGCTTGAAGCAATTTATTGAAGCGAGCGAACAGCTTGTTGCGCGTGCTATGGTCATCACGCAGTTTGTTCAAAAAATCGCGGTCGCGCTTGGTCGTTATTTCAGAGTAATGGGAGCGATACCAGGAATTGGTCGAGAGCCAAAGAATCACGAGTTGAGGGAAGTAATCGACCTCCGCCTTGGCACGCCATTCCTTGTAGTAGTCGCCGCTCATGCCTGAGCCTCCAAGAAGACGAGCGCGGATTGTTCATCCTGCTCGATGGCAATTTCGACGGCACGCTTGGCAGTATCAAGAAGTCGCGTTGCGTGCTGCTTGGCTTGGCGTGCTGCCCGCACGGATGTTTCGATAGCTTCCTGGGCGGCGTTGGTGATTTTAGGAATTGGTAGCGCGAGCAGATCCGCTTCGGAGATGGCTGGGTACATGCTGGCGCTAGTGTGAAGGTCCATCAATGCGCAAACGGGCGGCAGGCGCAGATAGGTCAGTAGGACATCGGAGGAAATGGCGAGCGGTTGCAGGACTACAAAGCCCGACGAACAAACATAGCCGTCCTGGCTGTCTTCGATGGCCGCCGACAAGCGGCGGATCGGGCGCACGGTCGAGGT
>DZBC01000228.1 GCA_022729835.1 Sulfuricurvum sp.
GATCGCTCAAGAGTCGAGTGTGCGCGATCCGGGTTTTAAGCAGGGTTATTACGATCCCGCGCTGATTCGTGAAGAGGGGCTTTATGGGATGGCCATCGGGCGCATGGCGGGGCATATCAGCTTTTTGTCACATGAGTCTATGGCGCGTAAATTCGGGCGCGAATACCGCCGTGACGATGGACTTTTTGAGCTGTTTGGAAAGTTTCAGGTGGAGACCTATCTGGAGTACAACGGTTTTAACTTCACCAAATGGTTTGATCCGCTCTCCTATCTCTACATCACGAAGGCGATCAATATCTTCGATCTTTCGCGCGGTTTTGATTCGCTCGAAGAGGCGATTGCACAGATTAAAGCTGAATTGCATCTGATCGGCTTTGAAAAAGATCTGCTCTTTTTGCCCTCTGAGATGATTAAGATCGATGAAATCGCCCAGAAGCTGGGGCTTACATGTAACTATCTGGAAGTGCCAAGCGATTACGGACACGACGCCTTTTTGGTAGAATTGGATAAATTTGACACCTATGTAAAGGATGTACTTGGCTGAGACAACCACCAATGAATTCGAGATGCGGCTAGAGCGCTCCAAGGAGATTTTAGAGCAACTGATGAATCCTCAGATCACGATGAGCGAGAGTGTCACGGCGTATGAGGAGGGGATGCGGCTGTTGCGCGAAGCCCAAGAGATGCTCGAAAAGGCACAACTACAGGTGGAGGAGATCAAAAATCGTGTCAGCCATTAACGCCGCCGTCTTGCAACTGCCCAGCATCGGAATGAGTTCGACCCAACTCTATCGCTATGTTCGGCATGCGCATAAATCTGGCGTGCGGCTGCTGCTGCTGGGCGAGTACTTGCTCAACCCCTTTTTCCATGAACTGCGCACCCTGTCGCTCTCTATGATCAAGGAGCAGAGCGAGCATCAGCTTCGGGTACTCAAAGAGCTCTCTTTGAGCTATGACATGACGATTGTGGCGGCGCTGGTGACGGTGAAAAAAGGCAAACCCTTCAAAACTGCCGTGAAGGTCTCTCCCCATTCGATCAGTTACTATGAGCAGCAAATACTGATTGATTATCCGCACTGGAACGAACAGGCTTTTTACGCCAATGAGGAGGCTAAACTCAAAGAGCCGATGATCTTTACCATTGATGGGATACGTTGCGCCGTACTCTTTGGCTTTGAATTGCACTTTGATTCGTTTTTTGCGATGCTTGATGCTAAAAATATCGATCTGCTGCTCGTGCCGAGCGTTTCGACCTTTGAGTCTTCGCAGCGCTGGATGGAGCTGATCAAAATGCGCTCCTTCACCCACCACTGCTATATTTTGCGTGCCAACCGTATCGGGGAGTACCGTGACGGAGAGCACGCATGGCGTTTTTACGGTGATTCACTCTGTGTGACGCCCGATGGAGGGGTCGCGGCGCATCTGGGCAATACCGAAGAGCTGATGATCGCCCGCATCGATCACCATGTCGTGCGTGAAGCGAGACGCGGTTGGGGCTTTGCCCATCGCTATCGTCACAGAATGCCATGATGCGCAGCGTTCTTCTCTGGCTCATGATATTGGTGCCGCTGATGGCGACAGAGGCGCTTGAAGTGGATCGATTCGGTGCATATGCTACGGATGGTTCACTTAGCTACTTTCGAGATGTCGAGGGGAAGATGGAGCGCACGGAGGTTATGACTCGGCCTTTTAGGCACATTGAAGGTAAAGTGCCCTCCTTTGGTTTTGATCGCGCCGCTTACTGGTTCAAGCTGCGGATCAAACGCAGTGAGATGCTTGGACATCAGCACTGGTATCTCAAGATTGACTATCCTTTGCTTGATGATCTGAGGCTTTTTGCATTTGACATGGATGGGAAGCTGTTGCTTGAAAAGCACAGTGGTGAACACATGCCTTTTGCATCGCGCGATTTGGCTCACCGCTTTTTTCTCTTTGAATTGCCGTTGGAGTATCACACCCATCTTGATCTGCTACTGCGGGTACAGTCAGACGGTGCTTTGCAGCTTCCGCTGAGCGTCGTCTCGGCCGATGCGTTGCTGTCATCGCAAAATATGCTACTGCTGATCGGTATTTACTATGGTATTTTTCTTATGATCTTCATCTACAATCTGGCCCATTATTTCTATTCGCGTGACACCGATTATCTACGCTACCTCTTCTTTTTGAGCACCTTTATCATCTGGCAACTCTCTTTTGACGGTTTGGGGGCTTGTTATTTGTGGCAGGATTGGTGGTGGCAGATTAAGCATGGCACCGCATTTTGGATTTTGATGACCTCCTTTAGTGCCATCTGGTTTAGTCGCCACTTTTTACAAACCGACCGCATTATGCCGCAGGGGGATAAGTTGCTGCTGGGGTTGCAGATATTTAGTGCATTTACGGCTTTGCTCAGTATGGCAGGTGCTTATGAATCGATGGTGCGCATTGGGGCAGGGATGGCAATTCTCACACCGATGGCGCTGCTATTTTCGGGTTTGTGGGTGTGGCGGTGCGGCGAGCGATCAGCACGTTTTTATGTGTTGGGATGGATCGCTTTTTTGGTGGGAAGCGCTCTTTTTGCACTCAATAAATTTGATCTGATTCACGGGTTTCACACCATCAATCATGTGCAGCAGATCGGCTCGGCGCTGGAGATGCTCTTTTTGTCGTGGGCGCTGGCCGATCGCTTGCACTTGAGTAAAGAGGGCTTTCGGCGCAAACTCCAAAGTATCAACAATGATCTGACCCAGCAGATGAACGACACGCTGAGTGTGATGCGCAAAAAAGAGCAGATGATTTCGCATCAGGCGCGTCTGGCTTCGATGGGTGAGATGATCGAGCAGATTGCGCATCAGTGGCGTCAACCGCTCAACAATATGGCGCTAATCAACCAAGACACCTACATCAAAAAATCGCTGGGCATACTTGATGATCAGACACTAGAGAAGAACCACGAGTCAATCAACGAAAATTTGCAATACATGTCCCGCACCATCGATGATTTTAGGGAATTTTTTCATCCAGACCCCAAAACGGCTGATGTTGCCATGAGTAAAATTGTCAACAATGCGGTCAAGCTCAGCACCTCTTTACTGCGTCAAGCACGGATTGACATTCAGTGCGATACCAAAGCCTCAGTCAATGTCAAAGCCAATGAGATTGCACAGGTCTTTATGAACCTCATCAAGAACAGTCTTGACGTGATCCGCGAGCGGCGCATCGCTGAGGGACTCATCGAAGTGCGTATCGAAGAGGATGCATCACACGTGATCGTGCACTTTAGCGACAATGGCGGAGGGATCGAAGAACCTATTTTTCGAAACCTTTTCGAGCCTTACATCTCCAGCAAGCAAGACGGCACCGGCATTGGACTATATCTCTCCAAAGCGATTATTGAC
>DZBC01000229.1 GCA_022729835.1 Sulfuricurvum sp.
GATTTAGGAATGAATGTCACACTCGGCCTGATGCTCTTCATCAAGACGGTTGATATCGCTACGAAAATTCTACTCATTGAGCAGGTTTTTAAGAAACGACGCCTCTCGCAAGAGATGACCATGATGCTCCTCACTCCGCTACAACCTTGGATGCCCTATGTCGGGCTGCTTGTGTATCCGCCGCTACTCTGGATGGCACTTTATTACATGTAAGGATTTTTTATGAAAACACCACTCACGTTTAGCATCGCGGCTGCCGCTTTACTCGTCGGCTGCGGCTCTGGTAGCTCATCTTCTAATGTACCGAACTATCATGTTCGTGTTAGCGACGGTTATGTCGTTGCCGCCAACGTCCGCTCTGGCACGCTTCTTGCCGAAGAGGCATTCGACAAAGGAAGCGGTTGGTACCGTTTCCATGCGGCGTTGACACAAGCGCTCAGCGTGACCGACGGCGTCAATGACATCGCACCTGCCAATGGCGAACCCGATGTGGGAGAACCCTACGCGCCGCAGCTTAGCGCCCCAGCAGGTTATATCCATGTGACGCCCTTTACCAGCCTCATTGAGATTCTAGGTACCGCAACCATGCGTAGTCTCTATCCGGCCGCTTGGGCCTATCGTAGCGATTATCATTTTGATGTTGTCGAAGCCGGTCAAAAAGATTTTGAAATCGCCAAAGAGAGCGCCAAAGCCGCACTCTATCTAAGTGAGCTACAACGTCAACCCTCCAACACTGCGGCACTGCGGATCATTCAGGGTACAAAGGTCGCTTCTGAGGATGAGCAGTGGCGCTTTATCGTCTCGCTTCAAGATTTCGATCCCAAAACCAAAAGCTACAACAGCTTCTGCGGAGGATCGCTAATCGCGGATAGCTGGGTGCTGACCGCTGCCCACTGCGTCGATCCAGCCCCTAGCCATATCTTTTATGGTAGCTATGATCTTTCATCAGGCGGATCACGTGTTGCTGTTGAGAAAGCCTATCCCCACCCCATGTACGATGAAGAGACCGTCAATAACGACATCGCTCTACTGCAGCTAAAGACGCCTATTACCTCCATCGATCCTATCCGCTTATCCACCGCACTGCCCACTGATGGCACAGTCATGGAGTCCGCCGGATGGGGCAACATGTCGATCTATACCAGTGTCTACCCCGACGAGCTCAGGGAGGTTTCTCTTCCCGTCGTCAATTTCGATCAATGCGACGCCTCTTATGAGGGGCTTACCGACAACATGTTTTGCGCCGGTTCCATGCAAGGAGGCAAAGATACCTGCCAAGGCGACAGCGGTGGACCGCTGATCGTTCAACGCGGTGCACGCTATGTTCTCGGTGGCATCGTTAGCTTCGGCGGTAGCGATACCCAGGCCTGCGGCGCTGCCAACTACCCAGGCGTCTATACCCGTGTCAACAACTATATCGGCTGGATTGAAAGCCATACCGGGTCTTTGTATGATGAAAATGCCCTGACACTGGAGAATTTCAATACCAAAGTCGATGCACTCTCCTTGGGCGATTACAACGCGCTCAACGCACTGGTACTTACTTTCATGGGCGCCTTCAACGGCACTTACGAAGAGTGATCTTCACCGTACCCGCGCGATACCCGCGCTCTGGCGGAGAGCTCCTGAACCGTCTTTGTGATATCTTTTTGTGCGATATTGTAATGTTCGTGTAGTTCACGCAGCGAAGTGTCGATGCGCTCAGAGAGGGTTGCGCTCAGCGCTTCAATGTGTTCTCTGATCTTTTCAAACTGGAACGTGTCAATGCTTTGTAGTGTCTCAGTCAACATATCAAGCCGCACCTTCGCTACGGAATAATCCTCTCGAACCTGCGCAACACGCTCTACAAGACGCTCAAGCGGCGCGTAGAGCGCCTGCAGCTGGCTTCCTTGCGTACCCAAAGCCTGTAGCTCCTTGCTACCGGCGATCAAGTGCGAAAGCATCTCTTGCTCTTTGATACGTATTGCCGCAACAAGATGGTCACTCTCCGCCATAGCCGTCGCAATGCCCTCACTCTGCGCCCGAATCGCAACCATCTGCCGCTCGAAATCGTTGACGACTTGCTGTAAAAGCACATCTGTTTTAAGAACAATTTCCTTGAGTTTACCTTCATCCAATGTTACAAAAGCCTCTTTTTTGAAGCGCTGTTCCATGCGCTCAAACGCATTTTTTTGCCCTTCCATCAGCGTCGAAAACGCTTTTTGCAAATGTTTATAATGACCCTGCTCCTCAATGCGCAACATATCGATATGTCGATGCATCACGGCATCAATATCAGGCATCTTCTCATTGGTAAAATTTTCAAAGGTTTTGAGCACCTCACGCTGCTGCTCAAAAAGCACTTCTTGTGTTGTAAAAAAACCTTTCTGATTGGCTTCTATATTTTTGAGTGTTGAGAAATCTATAGAGGAGAATTTCTCGATCATTCGGGCAATTTGCTCCTCCATCTGCTGCAGCGATTTAAGCCGGCTGTCCGTGGTCTGGATATTTTTTTTGATCTCTTCGACCTGTTCTGAAACAGTGGAGAAAAAAAGCCCGTATTGCTGCCGTTGCACCCCTTTTTGAGTCTGATGCAAAATATTCATGACCATATAGAGAAAAAGACCAAATACCAGTGGTAAAAGCGCTTCTCTAAAGAGAAACAGAAGATTATTTTGATCTGGATGCAGGAGTATATGACTCATCGCACCGATCGCACCGATTCCCAGCAATAAAGGGGCATAATTAATCTTTCCCGGCTCTTTAAAAATAGCAATTTGTCGTAAAAAAAGAATGACCATCAATATAAAAGTGATCATTAAATCAAGATCAAACATTTTGCCTCCTATATTTTGATTTTTCTTATTCTACTTGTTATAATACGCTAGTTTTTCAAAAATAATCCAAAAAGAAAGGTAGAACATGTCACAGGATAAATACGAAGTTACGAAAAAAGAGTTTCTCGAATTTCAAATCAATAAAAAAGAGTCAGATATGGCTAAGGTTGATGAGAAAATTGAAACGCTAAAAGCAGAAAAAAGCGCTTTGGCCGATGAGATCAAAGCCATCAAAGAGAATAACCGCGATATTTTCCCCGCCCGTGGGCGTAAAAAAGCTAATTAAGCACTTCCAAAAGTTCTAAAGGGTGATGGCACAAATGGTCACCCTTCCCCTCCGATGAAAATCCCCACGTTGCAAATACGCTTTTGATTCCGGCACGTTTAGCTGCTTGCATATCTTTGCTGTTATCACCTATCATCCATGCCCTGTCGCTATAGGCATCATACTCATGATGATCTAAAATCATTTCCAGCATTTGAGGATGGGGTTTTGGCTGGTCAACATTGTCAGCACCAATGATACAGCCAAAATA
>DZBC01000230.1 GCA_022729835.1 Sulfuricurvum sp.
ACCTTGAGTTTGTTTGATAAAAATTATACTTTGAAGTATCAAAAAATGCCCATAATTGTGATGAATTGCGCATAAAAACAGCATTAAAAGTATTTTTTTGTAGTATTATAAAAACATAATAAACACCCATTTTAAGAGGGCAAATTGACTAAAAAAGTATATTCCGTTTTCGCTATGCTTGCATGCTACGCCGCTGTGTGTGTCGGCGCTGACGACTCGACCATTGATGAACTTACAAGTGATATAAATAGCTTTACCAAAACAGCTACGCAGACTAAGCAAAATATAGATTATCTTCCGTTTATTATGTCCGTTTGGGACGGTAAACAGCTTTCGAAATTGGGTGTTCGTACTCTTAAAGATGCTTTGATGCTTGTTCCGGGCGTGGATGTGTCGGTGGATAATGTGCGTAATAAATCTCCTATTTTTAGGAGTTCCAATCCTTTTGCTTACGGTCAAAGCAAGCTTTTGATTGACGGCGTCGTTGTGAACGATAGAACATTTGACGGCTATAGCATTTATCTAGATATGCCCATAGAGATGATAAAGCGAATAGAGGCGGTGCGCGGACCGGGTAGTTTTGCGGACGGCGCAAATGGGTATGCAGGTACGATTAGCGTAGTGACATACGCAGAAAAAGGCTCAAAAGACGGCGGCAGAGCGTTTATAACAGGTGGTTCATATCAGAGTTACGGCGGCGGAGCCGTCTTCAATAAAACGCTCGGAGAGTGGCGTTTTCATATAGATGCATATCACTACAAAGATGACGCCAAAATAGCCGTAAGCGGAAAAGACGCTCTATCGTATAATCCCATTAACAGTGCGCTCTCTCGCTCTGGAGACGCTCAAACTTGGCTAGATACTTCTGCGCTTGGGATTAGTCTTGCCAATGATGAATTTAGTATTAGCGGACGGTTTACGGCGTATGAACTTGGAAGTGCGTTTGGAAATTTCTATGTTTTGCCGAACGAAGAGGGGCAACAGAAAATGCCCTCTTGGTATGTAGAGGGAAAATACCGCAAAGAGCTGTTTGAAAATACATATTTAGAGGCAAAGGCCGGTTATATGGAAGACGGCTGGGAGAGCTACGCCCGCACATATCCAGCCGGAATGAAAATAGGCGCAATGTCGTTTGCGGATGGATATTGGGCTGATCTTGCTCTTAAAAATAGGATAGCTTACGGCGGAGTCTCGGTAAGATATGAGGGTTTTGACGACCACTCGATAAAAATAGGAACTTATCAGAGTTTTGAAAAAAACATACTTGTTCGTTCTGTGACCACAAACCGTCTTACCGGTAGTGGATGGGTAGACTACTCTGATACTGCGCCTTTTTTTGATGGGGATGCGGCAAGGCGCAAAACAACCAAAATATATATGAGCGATTCTTGGGATATATCCGATAAGTGGGCGCTCTCTTTTGAGCTTGGAAGCGACGAAGGAAGCGACTTTGAGCGGCAAAACGACTATCGGGTGGCTGCGGTGTGGCAGGCGAGTGAGAGCGATATATTTAAGTTTATGACAAGCACTGCATATAGAGCTCCCGCATGGCAAGAACTATACGGTATGAACAATCCCGCAAGAGTGGGAAATAGGGCGTTAAAACCGGAAAGAGTCAGAGCGTACGAAGCCCAATATATAAAAAAACTAGACCACGACGACTCCATCGGGTTGAACATTTTTTATCTTCAAAATGCGAACCAAATCAATAAAATAAATGCGCAAAATCAATACAGAAATGCCGATGACTCTACAATATACGGTAGCGAGCTAGAGTATAAAAAAAGATTTAACACCGCCTCTTTGTATCTTGGATACTCATACATAAACGGTAAAACCTCGGACGAAAATTCTCTTCCAGCCGCCGCTATGCATCTAGCAAAAAGCGCTGCTTCAATCGAGCTTGGAGGAGGCTTTTTACTTGGAGGCACGCTCCTTTATGTGGGTGAGAAAAAAAGAGTTGCAAATGATAGTAGAGGCGATACGAATGCTCATATAAGCGGCGATGCGACTTTGAGTTATGAGGCAAAAGGAGGGTGGGGCGCCCAAGTTGGAGTGCAAAATATTGCGAATACTGCAATCTCTTATCCTAGCGAGCAAAATACATACGCAGGTGATTATCCGACAAACAAACGGTTCTTTTTTATAAAACTGTTTAGTAGGTTTTAGGTCTTGATGAAAATTTTACTTACTTTTCTTTTTGCTTTAGCGGCTTTTGCGTACGATGAGCTTCTAATTGATGCGCAAAGCTCAGTAGCGCCGAAGATCGCGCTACTAGACAAAGGCATACAAAAAAAACTAGTAGGCGGTAAACTTCAAGTTGTAGTCGTGTGCGAGCCGGAGGATGGCATTGAAGCTAAAGATGTGGCTGCAAAAATACACGCAAACAACCAAGGCAAAACTGGGCCTTATGTATTGACGGCTGTTGTAGCAGAGTTTTCGCAGCTTGCAAAAAGCGAGGCAAGTATGTTTTATATTTTGCGCTCAAGCGACGCAAATATTAAAAAAGCTGTAAATATTGCAAAATATAAAGGCATAATTAGTTTTGTCTATGATAAAGCGGATTTGGCAAACGGAGCCATGCTCTCTATGAATATTGAAAGAAGCGCCGTGATAACGCTAAAAAGAAGCGCTATGAGAGACTCCGGCGTGCAATTTACCGAGTCTTTTTATAAGATAGTAAGGATTATTGAGTAGATGCGAATAGCAAACTTTACGCTCTCAAGTAAGATTTTGGCTAGTTTTATTCTGGCCTCTTTGGCTGTTTTTTTGTATATAGCCTACTCTGTCGTTGTTAGTGTAAAGGCAAGCACATATATTTCCGAGAAAGAAAAAGCAGGCATTCTTCTTGACTCCGTGGCTAGCGAGATAGGTATGAGCCTGTATCTTGGATTTGACGCTCAGGGTGTGCAAAAGGCAAAAGAGCTGCTCAGCTATCCTGATGTATTGTCAATTAGCATAATGACGGCATCCGGAAGGACAATCGGACATTTTGGCGCACTAAATCTCGGCGATGACGCACTAAAAGAGGCTATAAAAGTCAAAAAAGTGGTCAAAGACAGTGTAAACGGTAAAGATATTGCTGTTTTGGAGCTGTACTACTCAAATAGAAACTATCTACGGCTAATAAATAATTTTGAGCAGCTACTTATCAAATTTTTTGCCGTTTCAACGCTGATTTTTGCGCTTACGCTCTTTTTTGTCAGAAGACTTCTCTCTCCGCTTGAAGAGATAGCGGAAAATATGAGGGAGTATATCCCCGGTAAAAACATAGTATTCGACAGAAAAGAGAGCGATGATGAGATAGGTTCTATTATCTCCTCGTTTAATGCCATGCAGACCAATATTG
>DZBC01000028.1 GCA_022729835.1 Sulfuricurvum sp.
GAGGGTAGGCTCTTTCGTCCGGTGGCGCTCTCGATCGTCTTTGCGCTGCTCAGCGCTTTGGTGCTTGCGCTCACCCTGATTCCGCTGATCAGCGCTTTGTTGTTGCGCGGCGGCCATGAGCACGATACTTGGGTGGTGCGCAGTCTCAAAGCGTTTTATGCCCCCTTGCTGCGCCGTGTGCTGGATCGACCGACGATTCTGTTTGGCGTGCTGGGCGTACTTGTGGTCACCACGCTTTACATGTATACCCAAATCGGCAAGACCTTTATGCCGACGATGGACGAGGGAAGCATGATCATCGGAATCGAGATGACCCCTTCGATCTCTCTTGAGGAGAGCCGAGCGCTCAATTTCAAGCTACAGCAAGCCCTGATACGTGAGGTGCCGGAGATTCGCTCCATCATCGCGCGTAGCGGCTCGGACGAACTGGGACTTGATCCGATGGGGCTAAATGATATGGATACTTTTTTGGTGCTGAGACCGCGCAGCGAGTGGCGCGTAGCAGATAAGGAGTGGCTACAAGAGCAGATGCGCAAGGTGCTAGAGTCGTTTCCGGGCATCGAGAGCAGCTTCACCCAGCCCATAGAAATGCGTGTCTCGGAGATGCTCAGCGGCGCACGCGGGGATTTGGCGGTGAGTGTTTATGGGGCAGATCGTACTACGTTAGAGCGTACCGCCGAAGCGCTTAAGGAGATTTTAGAGCAAACGCAAGGCAGCGTCGATGTCTACAAGCCGGCCAATGAAGGGGTGCAATACCTGCAAATCACCTATAAGCCTAAGGCGCTGGGACTCTATGGAGTGGATCAAAACGCTCTGGCGCTCTATCTTAAAACCCTCATTACCGGAACGCAAGTAGGCGTGGTGCAAGAGGGCTTGCGCCGTATCGATCTGATGGTACGGGGCGATGGGCACTATCAAAGTTCCATAGAGCGCATCAGGACGCTCTTTTACACCCTTGACAATGGCGAGTCGATACCCATCTCCGAACTGGTCGAGATTGAGCTGGTTGAGGGGCCTGTGATGATAGAGCATGAGCAGGGACTGCGCAAAAGTGTCGTGCAGTGTAATATTGAAGGACGCGATTTGGTCGGTTTTGTGGGTGAGGTGCGCCGTGCAATTGAAACGCGCCTCGATCTGCCCTCTGGCTATTTCATCACCTACGGCGGAGAGTTCGAGAATCAGCAACGCGCCAGTGCGCGGCTGGGGATGATTGTACCCATAGCGATTGTTTTGATCTTTGTGCTGCTGTTTGTTTCGTTTGGTTCGATGCGTCAAGCCCTGATCGTTTTGCTCAATATCCCCCTGGCACTCATCGGCGGCATCGCGGCGCTCTATCTGAGCGACACCTACCTCTCCGTGCCCGCATCGGTCGGTTTTATTGCACTGCTGGGCATCGCTATCCTCAACGGGGTGGTACTGCTGAACTATTTCAACGCGCTGGTTGCAGAGGGAATGGCGCTGCGCGAAGCGATTGAAACAGGGGCTTTGCGACGATTACGTCCGGTCATGATGACGGCCATTATCGCCGCTTTGGGTCTGGTGCCCTTTTTGTTCGCTACGGGCCCCGGCAGCGAGCTGCAGCGTCCGCTGGCCATCGTGGTGGTAGGCGGTCTGGTGAGCTCAACGCTGCTGACGCTTATTGTCTTGCCGGTGCTCTATCGCATGGTCATGCGGGGCGTTCAAGGCAAAGAGGGAGAGAAGCTACAAAATTGATACATGTAAGCCGCTTGGGGCATGGTATAGTTTTGAGAAAAAAGAGGTGCCATGTCCCAGCCCCTGCTGACGCTTAAAAACATTCAGAAAACTTATAATGGAATCGCTGTATTGCAGGGTTTTGATCTGGAGATCAAACAAGGTGAGTTTCTGACATTGCTAGGCCCTTCAGGGTGCGGCAAGACGACGGTGCTGCGGCTGATCGGGGGGTTTGAGCAGAGTGACGCGGGCGAGATGTTGATGGACGGCGTACGCATCAACAATCTTCCGCCGCATGAGCGTACCGTCAATACGGTCTTTCAGAGCTACGCGCTCTTTCCGCACATGGACGTTTTTGAAAATGTCGCGTTTGGGCTGCGGATGAAAAAGATGCCTGATGCGCAGATCCAAAGTGCGGTCAAGGAGGCGCTGGAGATGGTGCAACTGGGCGTACATGCACGCAAACGCCCAGCGCAGCTTAGCGGCGGTCAGCAGCAGCGCGTCGCCATTGCCCGCGCGGTGGTGAACAAGCCGCATATTTTGCTGCTCGATGAGTCGCTTAGTGCGCTGGATTATAAACTGCGCAAGCAGATGCAGATCGAGCTAAAAACCCTACAGCGCCGCCTTGGGATCACCTTTTTGTTTGTCACGCACGACCAAGAGGAGGCGCTCTCCATGTCGGATCGCATCGTCGTGATGAACGCGGGGCGTATCGAGCAGATCGGCACGCCCAAAGAGATCTATGAAGAGCCTCGCACCCTCTTTGTCGCCAACTTCATCGGTGAGGCCAACACCTTTACATGTAAGCTCATCGAGCAGCGCGAGGGCGAAGTGTTGCTGGGGTATGGGGGGCGCAGCTTTTGTGTGAAGACCTCTAAAACCCCAAGCGCACGCGCTACCTTACTGATCCGCCCCGAAGATCTGCGCGTGGAGCGACGGCTTGAGGATGTGAAATCGCCCAACTATTTTGAAGCGGTGCTCGAGCAGGTCATCTACAAAGGCACCACCATTGATCTGCTGTTACGGCTGGATGAGGGGCGCGAAATCATGGCGAGCGAGTTTTACAACGAAGACAGCGACGCGCTGCTCTATCAAGAGGGGGAACGGCTCTATCTGTACTGGGTGGACGGCTGGGAGGTACTGCTCAATGAGGCTGAGTAGGTTTGCCCGTTTTTCGATTGCGCTGCTCTTTTTTTGGATTGTGCTGTTTGCCTTTTTGCCGCAAATCATGGTGCTTATCGCCAGTCTTTTCTCCAAAGGTGCCACCAGCTTTATCGTGTTTGAGCCCACTGTTTCAAACTACACCCGTCTATTTGATCCGATCTATCTGCAGATTTTTGTGGATTCTTTGGTTTTGGCGGGGGTGACTACCTTGCTGTGTCTGCTGATCGCCTTTCCTTTTGCGGCCATTCTGGCGCGCTCACCCAAAGCGTGGCGCGCGCTGCTGCTGGTGCTGGTGATCATCCCCTTTTGGACGAGCTCGCTGGTGCGCACCTACGCGCTGATTGCGCTGCTCAAAACCAAAGGGTTGATCAACGCGGCGCTGCTCTCACTTGGCCTGATCGAAGCGCCGCTGGAGCTGATGTACACCCAAAGCGCCGTCTTTATCGGTATGGTCTACACCTTGCTGCCCTTTATGATTTTGCCGCTTTACGCCGCGCTTGAAAAGATCGATCCGCGCCTTATCGAGGCGGCAAGCGACCTTGGAGCGGGCTTTTGGAGCCGTCTGACGCGCATCACGATTCCGCTTTCGCTTAGCGGCATTATCGCTGGGTGTATGCTGGTCTTTTTGCCGGCACTGGGGATGTTTTATATCCCCGATCTGCTTGGGGGTGCCAAGAATCTGATCATCGGCAGCTTTATCCGCAATCAGTTTCTCACCTTCCGCGACTGGCCTTTTGGGGCGGCGGCGTCGATGCTGCTTACCTTTATGATGCTCATGCTGGTGGCGCTGTATGCCTACCGCGAGCGAAAGGCGGGTGCATGAGAAGCATCAAAACCGTCTACGCGTTTATGATCTACGTGCTGCTCTATCTGCCCATCGGCGTGCTTATCCTCTACTCGTTCAACGCTTCGAAGTTTTCGACCGAGTGGAAGGGCTTTACGCTGATGTGGTATGAGAAGCTCTCAAGCAACGACGGCCTCATTGAAGCCGCCTTGCATTCGCTGAACATCGCCCTTTTTTCATCGCTGCTGGCAACCGTGATCGGCACGCTGGGTGCGGTGGCGCTCTATCGCTACCGTTTTTTGGGTAAGCGCTTTTTGGAGTCGATGGTCTATATCCTGATCGTCTCGCCTGAGATCGTGATGGGGATCTCCTTGCTGATGCTTTTTAGCGCGGTGCAGATGCCGATGGGCTTTTGGACCCTGCTGATCGCGCATATCACGCTGTGCGTCCCTTTTGTGATCGTCACCGTCGCGAGCCGTCTGGCCAACTTCGATCAGAGCGTTATCGAAGCCGCCAAGGATCTGGGCGCGGAGGAGTTCACCCTCTTTTATAAGATCGTCCTGCCCATGATCGCTCCATCAGTGATCGCGGGCTTTTTGCTCAGCTTCACCCTCTCGCTCGATGACGTGATCATCAGCTTTTTCGTCACGGGGCCGGGCTATGAGATTTTGCCGCTCAAGATCTACTCGATGGTGCGCGTAGGGGTCAAGCCTGAGATCAATGCTTTGTGTACGATCATGTTCGTTCTGACCATTTTTGTGGTACTGTTATCCCAATTTTTACTCAAGGAGAAGAAGTGAAATCACTCATCATGGCAGCGCTGTTGGCGCTGGGTTTACATGCGGCAAATAAAGAGCTGGTCGTCTATAACTGGAGCGAGTATCTGCCCGAATCGGTGCTTGAGGATTTTGAAAAGGAGAGCGGCATCAAGGTGCGCTACTCCACCTACGACAGCAACGAGGCGATGTACGCCAAGATCAAGACGGCCGGCGGCGAGAGCTACGACATCGTGGTCCCTTCGACCTATTTCGTCAACAAAATGTCGCGCGAAGGGCTGCTTGCAAAAATCGACAAGTCCAAGCTCAAAAACTACGCCAATCTCGATCCCAAGCTATTGGGTAAACCCTTTGACCCCAAAAACGACTACTCCATCCCCTACCTCTGGGGTTCAACCGGCATGAGCTACAACGCCAAAGCGCTGGGCGAAGGGGCCGTGAGTGCATGGAGCGATCTGTGGAAAAAGGAGTATGCGGGCAAGTTGCTGCTTACCGACGACCTGCGCGAGGTGATCGGTATGGCACTGCTGAGCCTTGGCTACTCCTCCAACACCACCAACCCCAAAGAGATCGAAGCGGCCTACACCAAGCTCACGACGCTCATTCCCAATGTCAAGCTCTTCAACTCCGAATCGCCCAAGGGTGTTTATATCAGCGAAGAGGTGGTCGTGGGGATGAATTTCAACGGTGAAAACTACATGGCCAACACCGAAATGCCTGAGCTGCGCTACGTCTACCCCAAAGAGGGAGTATTGGTGTGGGTCGATTCGCTCGTCATCCCCAAAGGGGCCAAAAACATCGAAGCTGCCCACGCCTTCATCGACTACCTATTGCGCCCCGAAGTGGCCAAAACCATCAGCGAAGAGATCGGCTACGCCACCCCTAACATGGCAGCCGTCAAACTGCTTGAACCCGAAGTCGCCGCCAACCGCATCATCTACCCTACTGCAGACGATCTGACCAAAAGCGAATTTCAGCTCGACGTAGGCGAAGCGATCACGATCTATGAGAAGTATTGGGAGAAACTCAAGACGGGGAATTGACCCGTCTATCTCCCGCAGAGTCGATCCGGTTTAGCGCTTTCTAAACTTTCTAAAAAGCCGTGCAAAGCTGATCGTTGCTTTACATGTAAGCCCCTCAAAGGTGTACTCCTCGTCAAAAAAGTCCCCCTCTTTGCTAAAGTATCCGTCGATCAGACGGTAGATTTTGGCTTTGGTTTCGTTAGGGTAGATGAGGATGTAGTAGGGGACCTTTTCGGCTTCATAAAGGGCGAATTTGATCTGCTCGTCCTTGCGTGCGCTTTGACGCGAGACGATTTCGACGACGATCTCGGGGGTTTTGGTGAGGTGCTCTTGGCCCTTTTCGTTACATGTAAGCACAACGTCGGGGCGCACGACGGTCGCTTCGTCGATTTTCCAGTCCTCTTCACCGAGTACCAAGCAAGCATCGCACGCCTCTATCTCATTGCCCAAAAGGCGAATGAGCTCTGCCGCAATAGCCTGATGCGTCACCATCGGTGAGGGGGCCATCGCTACGGCTTCGCCGCCGATGAGCTCCCAATCCCCTTTCCATTGTGCATAGTCGTTGTAGGTGTAGTAGTCGATCGCGCCCATATCTGCTCCTTTGGATGGGAGATTATAGCGCAAGGAGTGCTAGCCCCAAAAGCAAAATGACCCCAAGGCTACCAAACTCGAGCGCGGTTTTGAGTCGTGTAAAAGCTAAACGGGGCAATGATGCGTTATCGGTCTGAAATAGCCTTTGATGCAATCATGATTTCTAACACAAATTTGAATGTGCGTTTTGTCTAAAAAACCTGCACCCTCGTATAAAGGTTCGCCTTCTTTGAACATGCCTTTGACGGTGTCGTAAGGTGGTAAGTTAAATTGATTTTGTAGAGTATGGAGAAACTTGATAACGGCACAATCTAAATTTCTGAACAATAGATCGTGATTGCCGCCGACATTTTTATTTACGGGTAATTCCAAGCCGGTTTCGACTAGTGCCTGATAAGTTGCTTTAACGTTATTGATGGATGCGATTTCAGTTAGGTTTAAACAGTGCGCCAAGTCGATGACCGCACCGACAACCGTAACAGTTTGGTATTCTTCAATTCACTTAGGGGAAGTGCTAGGGTTTGCTAAAAAACGAGTTTGTTGTTGGGTAATAAAAGAGTGCGCTCGTTCAGGATCGTTTTCCCAAAAGTACATCCCGTGACCAAGCCAGTCATAATCGTTTGTGCTGGGTTTAAAAGTCGGGGTGTCACTGCCTAGCAATATGTCAGCGACCCTTTGAGTGCAACCGTGAAAACCTAAGATATAGTTCCCGTGTTTAGAATACAAGCGTCTTATCGCTTATATAGAGGTTCTAATTTGCCCTCAGCGTCATAGATACCGGCCTTTTTAGCCATGTCGATAAAAAAGCTCTTGTCGTGACGATGTTCTTTTAGCATCGCGGAAAACACTTCATCTTCGTTTCTAAAAATTGAAGCAGTCACTCTTTCTACGCTACTAGGGCGAGGGTATTTAGGTTTTATTAACTTCTTTGCCATGATATGCTCCTCATTGAGACCCAATTATAACATACGTTGTCCGAGTATTTTGATGTTCACCCCAGCGCCTGAAACTTCCTAAAGAGCCGCGCAAAGCTGACGGTTGCTTTATATGTAAGCCATTCCAAGGTGTACCCAGCACCAAACCTCTTTACTGAAGGCCACTCAAATAGGTGGCAGATTTTGGTTTGGTAAATAGGAAATTATGGCGCCAGTAGCGCTAGGCCAAAAGCGAATTTCAGCTCGACGTAGGTGAAGCCATCACGATCTATGAGAAGTATTGGGAGAAACTCAAGACGGGGAATTGAGGGTTTTTACGCATATACCTCTTTGCGTCTCCCGACGCGCAGCACCAATAAAATGATCTCATCGGCTTCGATTCTAAAAATGGCGCGTATTTTGCGCGCAATCGTGTAGCAGTACTGGGCTTCGTAGCGTGTGCCTTTGAGCTCGCGCACTTTTTCCCCTTTTTTCAGTAGGTTGAAGTTGCTATTGAGGTATTCGATCTTTTGGGCGATCATTACCCGTTCTGCTGGGTTGAACGCTTTGAGATCTGTGAGTGCTTGTTCAGAGTAACGCATGGTCACGGTTCAATACCCAGCTCTTTGTAGACCTCTTCGCTCGAATAGGTTTTCATACTGCCTGATCTAATTTCATCGGTAATTTTATCGGCCAAGATGCCATCGGTATAGTCAAAATAAAAATCGAGTGCTGACTCTATGAGCTCTCTTTGTGAGACGCTCAGTGCCGATGCGACCCGATCAAGCTCTTTGGCGACATTCTCATCTAGGGAGATCAATTTTTTCACAGTAGCCATAGAAGACCCCTTGCTTATTTGGATATCTAATCATATACGCCATTAGATATAGAGTCAAGATATCTTTTTAGAGGTTTCTCAATAAGAACGGGTTTTTGATTCAGTGCGCCCGAAACTTCAGATTTTCTTGTAAATCAACCTTACATGTAACCCCGCAAACCCTACAAATAAGAGCAGCAGTAGTCGCTAACACTATGCACCTTCAGCTCAAATCGGGCGTTACCGGGGACGTTGAAGCTTTCGCCGCCTTTGATGCTCTGCCATGCGCTCTGGCCCGGAAGCAAAATCTCCATCTCACCTGAGAGAATCTCCATCAGCTCGGGTGCGTCGGTGCCGAAGCTGTATTCGCCCGGCAGCATGATGCCCAGCGTCTTTTTGCTGCCATCATCAAAGAGCACCGTGCGGCTGGTCACTTTACCGCCGTGGTAGATGTTGGCCGCTTTGACGACCGTTACGTTTTCAAATTGCTGCATAAGTGCCTCCTGTAATCAAAACGGTCATTATATCGCTAAAATTCGCTTCATCTTTCCCAAGGAACGCTTATGCTTCTCTATCTTCTCTCCATCGTCGCGGGCTTTGCACTGCTGGTGTGGAGCGCCGACAAGTTCGTCGAAGGTGCCGCGAGTACGGCCAAACATCTGGGTATGCCCACCCTGCTCATCGGCATCCTGATCGTGGGTTTTGGCACCAGCGCCCCTGAGATGGTGGTCTCCGCCATCGCCGCTATGGAGGGCAATCCAGGGCTGGCTCTTGGCAATGCCATAGGCTCCAACATCGTCAACATCGCTCTGATTTTGGGCGTCACTGCACTCATCGCTCCTATCGCCGTCAACTCTTCCATCGTTCGCAAAGAGCTACCGTTGCTGCTGCTTATCGTGCTCGCAAGCGGCGTGTTGCTCTACGATGCGACACTAAGCATGACCGAAGGTATCGTTTTGCTTGCAGGCTTTCTTGGTTTGGTCATCTGGTCGATCTACTCCGCGCTCAAAAGTAAGGGCGACCCCCTTGAGCGCGAGATGGAAGGGGAGTTGGTCGAACACGCCATGAGCCTCAAAGCGGGCATCATGTGGCTGGCGATCGGTCTCGTGCTGCTGATCGGCAGCTCGCGCATTTTGGTCTGGGGCGCGGTGGGTGTGGCGCATGAATTTGGGGTGAGCGATCTGATCATCGGCTTAACCATCGTGGCGCTTGGCACCTCGCTGCCCGAACTCGCCGCCTCCGTGATCGCCGCGCGCAAGGGTGAGCATGACATCGCCATCGGCAACGTCGTAGGCTCAAATATGTTCAATATCCTCGCCGTAATCGGTATCGCCACCGTCATCGAGCCTATGAGCGGTATCCCTCCCGAAGTAATGGCCCGCGACTGGATCGTCATGCTTGCTATGACCGTCGCACTCATCGTGATGGCGTATGGTTTCAAGGGGCGCGAAGGGCGCATCAACCGTGTCGAAGGTACGATTTTGCTTTTGGCGTATGTCGCCTACAACACCTACTTGGGTCTTAGCCTCACGGCGTAGGCCCATAAGGCTTCTTTTATTGATAATAAATCTCATTCCTAAACAAACTCCAAGCCCAGAACCCGTATAATCCGCGCACCAAACCTCAAAAGGTGCGCCAATGAATCCCCTCTGGATCCTTTTTGTTCTGCCGCTCTTGCTTTTTGGAGCCATGTTAAGCCCCCACGAAGCGATGCAGGCGCATCTGGGTGCGGACGTCGTCGTCTCCAAAGAGAGCGCCATGCTCACGCCCGCCCAACTCCAAGCCGTCGAAACCCAAAGCGGCCAAAAGCTTGAGAGCAAAATCGTGCGCCTCTTTAGCGCCAAACGCGGTAACGTCGAAGTGGCCAAAGGGGTTTTGCTCAATCGTCTGATGCGCACCAAAAACGCCGTCATCCTTTACATTTTCACTCCCGATCTCACCCTCAAAGCCGCAGAAGCGGTCGCCTTCAACGAGCCGCCGGAGTATCTGCCAAGCAGCGCATGGTTCGATCAGTTCGATGATGCCAACAGCTCCCGCGAACTGCGCATGGGCAAAGACGTCACGGCCATCACGGGCGCGACCCTATCGGCACGCTCCATCAGCGACGGAGCCAGACTCGCTAGAGAGATCATGCGCACGCTACAGCCATGAAGTTTACCCTACTCAAAGACCTACGCGCCGATCCGCTCATGCGCCCCGTGCTGCAAGGCGTGCTGCTCTTTATCACCCTCTTTATCATCGCCGATCTGCTGCTCAAATCCCATCAAATCGGCTTATATGGTAGCCAAGTCGCCCTCACGCTCTATGGCGATGAGGAGCGCTACCTCGATCCGATCTCACTGAGCGTTTTGCTTGAGTTAATCCACGGCGACCTCTTTATGAGTATGCTCTGCCTGCTCACCCTAAGCGCCGTCTTTATCCGTCTGGAGCCATCGCAAAAGCGCGCACGCGCGGGGGTGCATCTACTCTTTATCGCAGCACTGCTCTCTCCCGCCGCGCTGCTGGGGGCGCACTTTGGGTTTGCACTGCTGGTGTGGGCGTGGGTCGGGCTTTTTTGGTTCTGGCATCTGCTCGCACTCGCTATGGCCGCTTCGAGCGCTTATAGGCTGCTGCGCCCATGAACGCGCTCTACCGCCTCGCCATCGCCTACTTTTGCCTCTTCGCGCTGGCGTTGCTCGCATCGGGCACCGCTCTGGCGCTGCTCAAAGGGGGCTTTAGCCCTGAGTCCGTCGGCGCGTACTACGCCCCCAAAAGTGCGCTGGGCCTCTTAGAGATCGCGCAGCCGCATCTGGTGGGCATCGGCATCTTTATCATGGTTTTGGGCCATTTTTTTCTCTTTGTCAAAGCTTCGGTGCGCTTACATGTAAAGGTGCTCTACCTCTTCGCGCTTATCATGATCCTCGCCCCTTTCGCCATCACCGCCGCAGATAGCCCCTTGGTGCTGCTCAAAGTCCTCGCCACCCCTGCGTTTGTCTTACTAAGTGCGCTGCTCTCGCTTAAGCTACTGCGCCACGCGCGCCGCGGGTAGCCTTCGCATGTTATAATCCGCGCCACCTCAGACAAGGACGCCAAGCATCATGCAGACCCGCGACGTCATCGTCACCAATATTACCGCCATCTTAAAAGAGGACCGCCGTAGCGTACTGATCTTGCTCTTTTACTCCATGCTCGAAGCACTGCTGGCCCTCACTATTCCGCTCTCCTCATCCTTTGTGATCAACAGCGTTATGGCACATGCAGCCATTTCGGTGGCCGTTTTGGGCTTTATTATCCTCTCGATGTTCGGACTCATCACTGTAGTGCAGGTGATCCGCGAATACATCATCGAAAAGTTCCAGCAAAAGATCTTTCTTACCACTGGTATCAAAGTCGCCACGCAAGCACTGGAGCACCCCATAGCCCCAGAGTATCGCCACAAATACATGAACTACTTCTTCGACGTCCTCTCGATTCAAAAGTTCTTTCCTATTTTGCTGCTTGACGGTGCGGGGGTCATTTTTAAAATCCTTGTCAGCCTTCTGCTGCTCATCGCTTTTGATCCGCTACTCTTTGGGGTTGGGTTACTCTTTTTTACCCTCTATTTTTTGCTTATCTTCTGGCTTGGGCGCAACGGCGTAGCACGCGCCCTTGAGCGCTCCAACGCCAAACACGAAGCGATCTACACCCTCCAAAGCCTCAACGACCGCAACGAACCCCCACAGCATCTGCTTGAAGAGTTCGATACGATGCTCGGCGGCTACGTCAAGGCCAGAGACCGCCTCTTTCGTATCGTCATCCGCCAAGAGGCGCTCACCTTCTTTGCCGAAGGGGTCATTTTTAGCGCTTTTATGCTCATCGGCGGCTATCTGGTCATCAACGGCCCCCTGCCGCTGGGCGAGTTTATCGCGGCTGAGATCGTTATCGTCTCGATCACCTACGCGCTCAAAAGCTTTGTCAAGCAGTTTGACTACATCTATGACACCCTTGAGGGTTTCTACAAAATACACAAACTCTCAGATAAACTCAGCGAGGCGCACCATGCATAACTACCGCTTTCGCTCCCTAGCACGCGTCACCCTCTCACCGCTGGTGCTGCGCGTCTGGCTCGCTACGATGCTGGCCGTCGCCTTGCTCATATTGATGCTCTTTTTGCCGTGGCAGCAGACAGTCAAGGGGATCGGAACGGTGATCGCCCTTGATCCAAGCGAGCGCGACTATGACGTCTCCGCCACCATCGACGGCGTCATCACCGCCTTACATGTACACGAAGGGCTGCACGCCAAAGCCGGTACGCCGCTATTTGAGATGCGCGACCTTGATGCCGATCTGCCGCGCAGACTCCGCGAAGCGGCGCAAAGCCTCTCGGCCCAACACACGCAGCTCTCCCGCGAGCTTCAAACCCTGAGCACACGCCATGAGAACACCCGCGCCGCACTTGATCAAGCGATGGCGCGCTTTGAGCAGCGCGAGGCACAAGCCCGCGCCCAACTGCGCCGCCAACACTTCGCTCTGGATGCCGCACTGCGCAGCCAAGAGATCGAAACCGCGCAACTAGAGCGCATCGAGCATCTGCACGCATCGGGGCTGGAGTCGCGCCGCACCCTAGAGCGCGCCGGCGAGAGCCTACTGCGCGCCAAAGCCCTACGCGAAGCGGCGCAAAGCGACCTAGAAGTACACGAAGCAGCCGTGCGGATCGTACTTCAAGAGCGCGAACAGAGCCGATTGGAGCTACAAAGCAGCCTTGAATCGCTAGAAGGTTCCATCGCCGCCGCCCAAAGCCGCCTTGAATCACTCTCACGCGAAGCGGCTTCGATGCAGACCCAAATCGAGCGCAACGCCGCCTCAATCGTACGCGCCCCTAGAGACGGCACCGTCGTAAGGGTGCTTCAAAACGACGGAGCGCGCGTGTTGCGCCAAGGCGAAGCAATCGTCCACTTCGCCCCCGATGTGACCCAAAAGGCAATTTTGGCGGAGATCAGCGGCTTTAATATGCCACTTATCAAAGTTGGACTCAAAACCCGCGTCATGTTTTACGGATGGCCTGCGTTTCAGATTTCGGGCTGGCCGACCATCCGCTTTGGCACCTTTAGCGGTATCATCGCCAGAGTCGATCCCATCGCGCATGAAGCGGGGCGCTACTACGCCTACATCGTCGAAGACCCAAGCGAGCCTTGGCCCAAAGAGTCTCTACGCATCGGTACACAAACCAACGTCTGGGTCGCACTCTCAACGGTGCAGATCTGGTACGAGCTGTGGCGGCTCATGAACGCCTCGCCGCCGCAGATGGTCGAGCCTATACTCAAAGAGGAGCGCTAATGCGCTTTGCTTTACTGTTGATCACCTCTGCGCTCTATGCGCAGAACCTGCTTGATCTCAACGCTATCGGTACCCATCTCACACCGGAAAATCCCTACATCCAAAGCGCCCTACTGCCGCAAAACATCGCCCAAAGCCACTACCTTGAAGCCGATGCCCCTTTTGATCCTAGAGTGGGTGCGCAGTATGAGCGCAAGCGCTATCCGCTGGGTGATGCCGATTTTTATGACCTCACCCTCACCCAAAGCCTGCCCTACGGTGTAGAGCTCTTCGCCGGACACCGAAAAGCAGAGGGTGTGGCAGAGTATCACAACATCAAAACCGGAGATGAGGGGGAGTGGCGCATCGGGGCTAAAGTCGATCTCTTCTCTTTGCTGCACACAACAGGAAACGCATATATCACGCGCGAAACATCCGCCCTCTCATGGCAGCAAAGCAAGCTTGGCGCACTTGATGAACTGCGCACCTTGGGTCTTTCGATTATGCGCAGTTATTTTGAAGCGCAGTACAGTGCAGAGGCGCTCAACATCGAGCGCGAGATGTTAGAGCGCGTCAAAAGCCGCCAGCAATG
>DZBC01000231.1 GCA_022729835.1 Sulfuricurvum sp.
CCTTTTGGGCCTCATTGTGCGCTTGTGTGGGTATGCGCTCTTCGCCGCCGAAGCCATAAGTTCCTTGCGTAACGCTACCGATCGTCACATCAAACGCCCCGTCGCTCTCGCGGTAGTAGCGTGCGCACAAGCTCAATGCTGCATAGCTATCGCTCGAGAGCTTTACATGTAAGTCTCGGTTGAGTCGGTAGATTTCGGCTTGCTCATCATACGACGAAAGAGCAGCTTCGATCACGCCTAGCCGCTCAAAGCCCGATTGTACCAAAGCGCCGTGTGTCGCGGAGAGTTTGGCAAGCGTCCCCATGCTCAACACACTTCGCTCAATCAACGCCCCATCGCCCAGAAGGCTCACACCTATCGTCAATAAAATAACAATTTTATACATTAATAATTCCAAACTACAAAATGCTGCAAAATGCGCTACCATGTTATCTAAAAAGTTGCACGGAGTCTTTTTGCGTTCCCAAAAACTAATCGTTTCGTCTCTGATTCTTCTCTTTGTAGTGCTCTGTGTTCCGGTCATTTTGCTGATAGAGTCTAACAAACAAGGCCGCATCGATATGGTGCTCGAAAAGCACCGCCTCAATCTCCAAACCCATGTCAACACCTTCCTTTACAATCAAAGCGATCTAGCCGATCTGATCCATGAGCAGACCGTGAGCGATGAAGCTGTGATGGATCTCTTACACAGAGCCTACGCCACCTCTGACGAAACCGTACGAACGGCACTACGTGTACAACTCATCGCCTTGCTTGATAATCGCTACCGCATCTACCGCAAACATAACGTGTTGCAGTACCACTTTGTTTTGCCTGACGGCACTGTCTTTTTGCGTATGCACAAAAAAGACCGCTTCGGCGACAATCTTCACAATGTACGCGAAGATTTTGACATGGTCAACCGCACACAGCACATCGTTCGGGGCCTCGTGCAAGGACGCACCTCGCACGGTTTTCGCAACGTTTACCCGCTTTGGAGTGACAAAGGGGAGCATATCGGTGCTTTGGAGGTCTCTTTTGGCAGCGAATTATTGCAAAACCATCTCGTGCTCGGCAGTAAAATCCACTCCCATTTTCTGATCCACCAAAAGATCGTCACCACCAAAGCATGGCAACGCGACGACCGCATCATAGAGTACCACCGCTCCATGGAGCACCCAGACTACCTCACCTACACCCCCTCAGAACATCAAAGCGCCGAATGCTTGCAAAACAACCCAGAGCGCATTGTAGCCCTGCGCGCCGACATCGACCGCGGTATGGCCGCCAACCTCCCATTTACGCTTCACTCCACCTTGCCGCAAAGCAGTAAGGTGATCGGGTTTTATCCGATAACCCATGGCGTCACCAGAAAGATCGTTGCATGGATCGTCACCTACGAAGAGGAGGCGTTGATCCGTAATATCATGACCAACGCCCGAATCTTGCAAAGCGCCCTGATCCTCTTGGCCTTAATGATTAGCCTATTCTTCTATCGCCTACTGCTTCAGCGTCAAACCATGCAGCACCTCAATGAGCGCTTCGAGCTGGTGCTAACGGCCATCAACGACGGCATCTGGGACTGGGACATCCCCCTAGGTAGCGTCTTCTTCTCGCATCAATGGATGTCGATGCTGGGGTATGAAGAGGCGCTTGAGCATAAACCTGAGGTCTTTTTTGACCTGATCCATCCTGAGGACAAGCCCCGCATTGAAGCGCTCCTCAATGCGCACTGGAGCGATCCCAAGGCGCACCCTTACCATATTCAAGCTCGGCTACGCTGTCAAGACGGTCGTTACAAATGGATTTTGATGCGCGGTAATGTCACTTTGGATGAATCGGGCAAGCCGCTGCGTATGTTGGGATCGCACACCGACATCGACGCGACCTATCGACTACAACAAGATCTGTCCAATCAGCAAAAGCTCCTGCGCAGCGTCTTTGAGCTGATGAGCGTGGGGATCAGCATCACCGACGAGGAGGGACGCATCATCGACTGCAACCACGCCTCTGAGACCATCTTGGGCGTCAGCAAAGAGGAGCATTTAGGACGCTCCTACCAAGGCGACTATTGGCAGATCGTCGATGAGCACCTCCAGCCCATCGCCTCTGAGCGCTACACCGGTGTCAAAGCCCTCACGCAAAAACGTGCCTTTAGCAATGAGCTGATGGGTATCGTCAGTCCCGATGGGGTGCGGTGGATTGAAGCCAGCGCCGACTATCTGGGACTCGAAGGCTACGGTGTGGCCATCGTCTACGTGGATGTGACCGAGCACAAAGCCGCGCTCGCCAAAGCCCAGCAGCTTCAGACCAAGTTCTACACCCTTTTTGAGGAGTCGTTAGACGCCATCTGCCTCATCGATCCCGAAACTCAGCACATCGTCGAGTTCAACACCAACGCGTACCGTATGCTCGGCTACAGCGCCCATGAATACGGGCGACTGCGCATCGATCAGATCGACGCCGAAGAGGACGCTGCGCAGGTCACACGGCGCGTCGAGCAGCTCTATATCAGCGGATCGGTCCGTTTTAGCACACGGCACCGCTGCAAAGACCGCACGCTTAAAGATATGCTCGTCAGCCTGCGCCTCATCCACATCGACGATACGCCGCTGATTCATGCCGCTTTCCACGACATCACCGAAGTAGAAAATGCCAAACGCGCACTTGAAGCGGCGACCTTACGCGCCGAAGCGGCCAATCGGTCCAAATCAGAGTTTCTCTCCAACATGAGCCATGAGATCCGCACTCCTTTAGGCGGTGTCATCGGCCTGATTGAGCTCACCTTAAAAACCGATCTGGGTGCCAAACAGCGCGACTACCTCCAAAAATCGCTGGGTTCGGCCCACGCCTTATTGCGCATTCTCAACGATATTTTGGATTATTCCAAAATCGAAGCCGGCAAACTGGAGCTTGAGTCTCGTCCCTTTGAGCTGGGCGAAGTGCTGCGCTCCATTCAAGATCTCTTTGGCTATCAGGCCCAACGTAAGGGGGTAGTATTCAACCTCATCACCCCGCCTTCATGCCACCTCATCGGTGATGCGCTGCGCCTGACCCAGATTCTAAGCAACCTGATCGGCAATGCGGTCAAATTCACCCACCATGGAGCAATCACCCTCTCTGCAACCATTCTAAGCCAAAACGAGCACGACCTACAGATCGATTTTGCCGTCAAAGACAGTGGCATCGGCATGAATGAAGAGACCCTCAGTCGACTCTTTGGAACCTTCCATCAAGCCGACAGCTCCATCACCCGCCGATACGGCGGAAGCGGTCTGGGTCTGGCCATCTCCAAACAGCTCGTCGAGCTGATGGGCGGATTTATCCGCGTCACCAGCACGCCTGATGTA
>DZBC01000232.1 GCA_022729835.1 Sulfuricurvum sp.
CAATCTCCTCTACCGCGATAAAACTCTGCCAATACGGCGGTGTCTCTGAAGCAGACTCCTCATCAATCTCATACATCGCACACACCGGGGTCTCCTCTTTGGTGAAGAGAATATACGACATCTCTCCATCCGTGGGCAGCGCGTGCATCTGCCAGCCAAAGAGCTCGCAATAGAAGGTTCCGGCCACTGCCGTATCAGTCGTGGCGAGCTCCGCCCAGCAAAAAAACCCCGGATCAAACTTGGTGATAACAGCCATGAAACACTCCTTGCAAATAGAAATCCCCCATCATACCCCCGCGTGATTTCAACTGTGTTACATGTAATCTGGTTGTTGTATAATCGCCTATTTTCCCTACCGGAGCCTTTATGACCCAAAACCACTACAATGTCATCATCGTCGGAGGCGGCATTTCAGGCGCAGCGCTCTACTATGAGCTTGCACGCTACACCAACATCCCAAAAATGGCCCTGCTGGAGAAATACGAATCGGTTGCCACGCTCAACTCCAGTGGATCCGCCAACTCACAAACCATCCACTGCGGTGATATCGAAACCAACTACACCCTAGAAAAAGCACGTAAAGTCAGCCGCACCGCCAAGATGGTCGAAAAGTACTGTCTACAGTACGGCTATGAGAACACCGTCCTTCATTCACATCAGAAAATGGCCATCGGCGTGGGCTTTGATGAGGCCAAATTCATCCGCAAACGTTTTGCTGAATTTCAAGAGCTCTACCCCTATCTGGAGCTGTATGAAAAAGAGCGCATCAAAGAGATCGAACCCGCCCTCATCTTTGATGCAGAGGGTAAAGAGCGCGAAGAGGAGATCGTAGGGATGGGGGCGCAGAATCAGTGGACGACAGTGGATTTCAAGGCGCTTAGCGACAGCTTCATTGACAACACTCTTGAGCGCGATGATAAGATCACCGACATCTTCTTCAACTCCGAAGTCAAACACATCCAAAAGCTGGGCAAGCTCTTTCACTTAGAGACCGTGCGCGGTGCCCATTTCACTGCCGATTTCGTGGTGGTCAACGCCGGAGCGCACAGCCTCTATCTAGCACACCAGATGGGCTATGGGCATGAGTACGCCACACTTCCCGTCGCTGGAAGCTTCTACGTCTCGACCAAAAAGATCTTAGAGGGCAAAGTGTACATGGTGCAAAACCCCAAACTCCCCTTTGCCGCGCTGCACGGCGATCCTGACATACTGCTGGGCGGGTACACCCGCTTTGGCCCCACCGCGCTGGTACTGCCCAAGCTTGAGCGCTTCCACGGCAACGCTAGCGTTATCGATTTTTTCAAGACGCTGCGTATTGATCTGCATATCTTCAAGATCTTCTACGATCTGCTGCGCGACAGTGACATCCGCAACTACATCTTGCGCAACTTCCTCTTTGAGATCCCCTACTTCAACAAAAAACTCTTTATCAAAGATGCCCGAAAGATCGTCCCCTCACTCCAAGAGAGCGACATCGAGTATGCGCGGGGGTTTGGAGGCGTGCGGCCGCAGGTGCTGGATAAAAAGAACGAAAAATTGATGCTCGGCGAAGCCTCCATCAACACGGGAGAGGGGATCATTTTCAACATGACCCCATCGCCGGGTGCCACAAGCTGCCTTGGCAACGGTATCCGCGATGTTGCCATCATTGCGGCATATCTGGGGCTACATTTTGACGAAGCCGCGTTTAAGCGCGAACTTACCGAAGATCAGGAGTAAACGATGAAAAAACTGCTCTATATCACCGACCAACAAGAGTACAGCGAGCACGGCACCATCGGTGCGCTCTTTCATGGCTACCTCAAGCAGTACATGACGGTACACGTCGTCTACTTCACGAAGTACAAACACAGCTTCCAGATCAAAGGCGATGACTTCATCGTCCCTGAGCACAGAAACGACAACATCATCGATTATCTACTCAAAAAAGAGATCGACATTGCCAGCTACGATTTTGTCTTTGTACGAAACATCGCCAAGATCCTCGAAAATGTCCTGCACTATCGATCAAAATTCCACTACAAAGTGGGCTTTCGGGCCTCTTTTGCTAAATCGAGCGAAGCGTATGAGCGCTCCAAACTCGAAGGTGCAGGATGGCTCAAAAGCCTTCAGATCCAATGGGGCAATCGACGCAAAGACCATCTGCTCAACCAAGTCGATCTCTTTATGCCCACCTCTACGCAGATGCAGCGTGTCTTCTATCCAAACGTTACATGTAAGGTTTATCCGCTGCTCACCGCGCTTAATCCCGCAACGATGAGCGTGCGCGAGGTACGCGGTGATGCGGTTCGCCGCTTTATCTACGTCGGCTCGCTTGATCCACTGCGCGAATTTGAAGTGGTACTTGACGCCTTCAATACGATCACGGAGCTGCATTGGAGCCTAAGCGTCTCGGTCTACAACCCCAAAACGATCCGTGAACTACTCAAACTCTACCCCAAAATCCGTGATCGTGTTAGCATCGACGACGCCGATGAACTCGCCGCCATCAAGGCACAGGTGTGCGGCAGTGACGTAGGCTTGGCGCTGCTACCCGATCGCGACCTCTACAACAACGCACTCTCAGCCAAGGTGGTGGACTACTACGCCTGCGCAGTACCCGCACTGCTCAGCGACAACACCAAAAATCGCTCCGTTTTTGAAGAGGGGAGCGAAGCGCTCTTCAGCCCTTTTGAGAGTGAAGCCATCGCGCAGAGACTCAAGGCGCTGATCGACACCGACGAAGAAACCCTGATCGAAATGGGCCGCAAAGGGCAAACCAAGCTGATCGCGCAAGAGCGAAGCTACGATGTAATGGCCGCAAAACTCGCCAAGGAGCTTGAGAGCCTCTAAGCACGTTTTATGCATACAGCTTGCCAAGCTTACATGTAAAGGGTACGTATGGCGAGCAAAGAGGAGGTTTTGTTGCTAGAGATCTGCGAATGCGGCAGCAAAAATGTCGCACAAGCCATCGAAATCTTTCAAAACACCTCTTTACCCTTTAAAACATCCAAAAAGCTGGTGACCGAATGCAACAAGAACTGCTGTCGCGGGGCGCTTGAGAAGCTCAACGACATGGTCACCTTCGGGCGCTTTGACTACGACGAGATCGCCCACCTCATCCATCTGCGCCACGACCGTATGGCGCGCCTGCTCGAAGGACTCAAAAGTGACGACTGAAGCGCTCCATACACTCTACGAATGGCTTTGCGAACAAGGTGCAATCGACATACAAACCACACCTGAATCGCTGCGCAGTCTCACCAGACTTGATCTCTCCTCGCGCAACCTGCTAAGCCTGCCCGATGCCATTGCCTATCTGCCCAAACTCAGCG
>DZBC01000233.1 GCA_022729835.1 Sulfuricurvum sp.
AAGGCAGGGTGATGGAGCCGCCGCTGCTCAGTGTGACGCTCTGCGCACCCGAAGCGCTGGAGAGGCCGCCTAGCGTGTTGCCCAGCGACTCGACGGTGACGCTACCGAGATAGCCCACATCGCTTTGCTGTGCATCGGGGGTGTTGTCGAAGTTGCCATCAGCCGCAGAGGCTTCAGCTAGGCCGTCGTTGTCGCCTGATGGGGCGCTGCTTGAAGAGCTGGAGCTACTGCTTGAGGAGACAACCACCTCATACCCCGAGCCGTTAATGTCGAATGTGTAGGGGTTTTCATCGGCATCGCTGTTGGCGATGGAGACCGTGGCGGTGTGCGTGCCTGCGGCTGATGGGTCAAAGGTGATCGCAAAGGTCGTGGAGCCAGCAGGAGTGATCGTCGTCGATGCAGGCTGTGTCGTGACGCCAAAGTGCGCCGCCCCAGCGCCCGAGACGGTAGGAGTGCCAAAGATTATTAGATCGGCAGTACCGTTGTTTTCGATCGTAAAGGTACGCACTACCGAATCTGAAACAATGTTCACGCTTCCAAAGTCGCTGTGATCGCTTGTGCTTGGCGTAGTGTCGCCGTCGGTGATTGAGACGTTATTGCCTTTAATGTTGATCTCAGGGGCGGGGTCGTCGGAGGTGTTGTTCTCTATGGTGACGGTCACGTTTTTCTCATAAGAGAGGCCACCGTTATCTGTCACTTTGACACAGATGCTATAGCTACTTCGGGTTTCGTAGTCAAACACGACGGCACTTTTAAGGGCGGGGGTCTCAATGCTAAAGTTACCCTCTTGCCCTGTTTTGTTGGCATCGTTACATGTAAGGCTAAAGGTGTGGGTGTCACCGGCATCCGGGTCAGTGGCATTAAGCTCGCCGATAACGGTACCGATCGCTCTATTCTCTGCGATGGTAGTATTGCTAAGGTTCAGGTCGGTAGGAGCCAAATTGTCGATGATCTGTCCGCTGCGCACACACCGAACATAGTACGAATTGGGCTTATAGTCCGCGCCGTCGTCGCCGTTGTTGAAGTTGACATACCACGCACCGTCCGGGTAGGACGCGTCGGTAGTAGAAGACCAATAATTGTGCGAGGCGGTGTTGACAAAAACCGGGTTGATGGCCGGATCGTAGCGGCTACGGTCGGCAATCATATAAAGCTCATTGAAGTTGGGCAGTCGCCAATCGTTTTGGCCTGCGAAGTTAAGGTTTTCGCAGTAGTCAATGGCACCGTTCCAGTAGAGTACTTTGCCGTGTTCGGTATTGTTACCATAAGCCGTTGCTTCTTGGGCAGTATAGGCTTCGTCTTGCCAAGTTAAGCCGGTCGCACTGTCATAAACCGTCTCGTTGGTTGCATTGCGTGTATAAGCGCCGAACAGTAGGCTAACGGCGGTCAAAACTAAAAGGATCACTCTCATGTATTGCTCCTATGGTGTTGAGTAAACGGTAACTATTTGCATGCTTTGCATGCGCCTTGAATGAGGCTTGCACAGACAAAAACGCTTTGATTTCTGTAAGCCCCATCTTCCCTTGTTGGTGTTCATACGCTTCTAGGTAACGCGCTTTTTTTTGCTTGAAGTTGTTGACTACGCGGCGGCGCACCAACATGTAGTGCGGCCGTATGATGTAGCCCAAAAAGTCAAGCCCATCGGTGACGGGCTTTAAAATGCCTTCATCTCTTAGGCGCAAAGCAAGCTTTACATGTAAAAAGTCGATAATCTGCGCCCTCCATGCCAAAAGTTGTTCTTTGGAGTCGGCAAAGAGCACAAAATCATCCACATAACGCAGATAGCCCTTGACATGCAGGGTGCGCTTGATAAAGTGATCAAACGGGTTGAGATAGACATTCGCAAAAAACTGACTCGTCAAGTTCCATATGGGTAGCCCTTCGGCTAAAAATTGAAAATTGAAAGTGGAGAATGGAAAATTTAGGTGTTGCGGGTGGTTTTGACAATACTGACCGGCAGTGCTACCACTTCTTCGGTCAGTTTTTGGTAGTGCGTGATCACAAAAGGCGTTTTTTGGTGCATCGGAATCGAAATCGATGGCGCAATGTAGCCGCTTTGCAACAGCAGTTCCAGCCAGTAACGGCTCTCCTTGGCCTCTTTGAGCGCAATACTCATCTTTGAGATAAAATCGGCTCTGCTCTGAGCGTCCTGTGCTTCGGTCACATTGGCTCCCACCGACGTAGCGGAACGCACCAACTGTTTTGAGAGCACAAACTCGCGATGTGTTACCGCCAGATGCTGATAGAGCGCCACCGCCATCAGTGCCAAGGTAAAGCTCTTTTCTTGAATCACATTCGCCATGGATGCTCGCTTGAAGATGGATTACGCACATTATAACAAATATTCTCCATTCTCAATTTTCCATTCTCCATGACCAAAGGTGTATTTGTGATACTTTTCAAATCCGCGCACGATGGTTTCGATATAGACTATCAAGTTCATCGCGCTACGGTAAATAGGAAGATTTTCGTAATACACCCTAGCCCTTCATTCTCAATTTTGCATTTTTAATTATCAATTATCAAAGTGGCTGTCCGCTGCGCACACACCGAACATAGTTCGAACCGGTCTTACCGTTCGCGTTGTCGTAGCCGTAGTTGAAGTAGACATACCACGCACCGTCCGGGTTGGACGCGTAGGTAGTAGAAGACCAATAACTGCCCGAGGCGGTGTTTTGAAAAACAGAGGCGATGATAGGTGACACGGTGTCGGCGTAATCGACGATGCTTTTGAGCTCTTCGATACTCGGCAGTCGCCAGCCGGTGCCGTCAAGATTTAGGTCGGTGCAGTAGGTGCCCGCCGCCGCCCATGTCATGGTAGCGCCAATCGCATTGTCTTGCCACTGCAGCCCGGAAGCACTATCGGTGACGATGCCGTTTGCGTTGTCGCGGGTGTAGCTGTGGGCGGTGCCGGCTTGGTAGGTGCCGTCGTCACCGGTACGATAGACGGTGGTTTGACCGGTCTTGAAGACGGGGCCGTCGGCGAAGAGGAGCGCCGTAAACAGTAGCGGTACAACTTTTTTTAACATATACGTTCCTTTACATGTAGTTTTCAAGGAGACATCATGCCCTCCCCCGCCTTAAAGAAATGCTGAAAAAATGGAGAATGGAGAATGGAGAATGGAGAGTGGAGAATTTTTTACATTTTTTAAACCGTGATGATCTTGAATGCGCCAAAGAGCGCTCTTTGGCGCAACTACGGCGAGAGATCAAGGCGCTGGTGGCGTGGCGCTTTGAATATATATTCTTCGCTATAATACATCACTGCATCACTACACAAAAGGAACCGCTATG
>DZBC01000234.1 GCA_022729835.1 Sulfuricurvum sp.
ATCGGACAGACGGGTGATGCGTTGCTTGGCGGTATGGCGCTCTTTGCGCTTTCGATCGGTATGGGCCTTCCGCTGCTGCTGGTGGGGATGAGTGCAGGGCGCTTCATGCCCAAACCCGGTGCGTGGATGGATGCCATCAAGTCGCTTTTTGGGGTGATGCTGCTGGGCGTCTCCATCTGGATGATCAGCCGTGTGATTCCCGAACCTGTGACCCTCTTTTTGTGGAGCTTTTTGCTGATCGGTACGGCGGTCAATATGGGGGCGTTTGAGTCGGTGCGCTCGGAGTGTCCGCGCTGCCCCAAGTCGATCACCAAGTCGATGGGGATTATCCTCTTTTTGTATGGGGTGTGTCTCTTTTTAGGCGGCGTGACGGGGGCAAAAAATCCGCTTGCTCCGCTGGAGCAGTTCACCCAGACCACCACCCTTTCCGCGGCTAGCGTGCCGGAAGCGGGCTTTAGCACCGTCACCTCTATCGCGCAGCTCGACGCCGCGATGGAGCTTGCCAAAGGCAAAAAGGTGTTGGTCGATTTTTATGCCGACTGGTGCGTTGCCTGTAAGGAGCTTGAGCACAACACCTTCGCCGATCCCGCCGTCAAGGCCAAAATGATGGAGTTTGTCCTCATCAAAGCCGATGTGACCGCCAACGGCGAAAACGAGAAAGCGCTGAGCAAAAAGTACGGCGTCTTCGGCCCTCCGGCGATTCTGTTTTTTGATGAGAACGGTGCGCCGATCAAGGGTAAAACCGTCATCGGTTATCAAGAGAGCGCGCTCTTTTTAGCGCATCTCAATTCACTTTAGGAGAACTCTATGAAACGCATACTGACCCTGATGATGCTGCTCGCATCGCTCTTGTCGGCCAACATCAAATACGCCAAAACTTACGACGCGGCGCTCAAACAGGCTGAGGCAGAGAAGAAAATCGTGCTGGTGATGCTCTCGCGCGAGGGGTGTGATGCCTGCTGGTATATGGAGAACGTCGTCTTCAAAGACAAATCGGTCGCGGAGCTGATCAACAAAGAGTTTGTCGCGCTCTATCTCGATATTCACAACGACAATCTGCACGGGCTCGATTTTATCGGGACACCCACCTTTCACTTTCTAAGCCCCACGGGCGTCGCCTTTTTCCGCTACGACGGCGGTGCCAACGTCAAGGATTTCACTGCCGTACTGCAAGAGGCGCTCTCACAGTAAGGTATAATTGGGGTAAAAAAGGAGTACTCATGGGTGCACGCAAGCTGGAGTATCTTCCGCACTACACGTATGATGACTATGTCCGCTTTGAAGGGCAATGGGAGCTGATCGGTGGTATCCCTTACAATATGGCGCCTGCGCCGATGAAGCAGCATCAGCGCATTTCGCATCGTATCGCGTCAGTGCTTGATGCGATGCTGGAAGATTGTGAGCGTTGTTACGCTCTGCTCCCCGTAGATTACAAAATTGACGAATCCACCATCGTACAGCCCGACAACCTCGTCGTTTGCGATGAGCCGCTTGAGGGCGCTTACATCACCAAGGCACCGCTGGTGATCTTTGAGGTGCTCTCCAAAGCGACGGCGCTGAAAGATCAGCATTTGAAGTTTGAGCTGTATGAGCGCGAAGGGGTGCGTTACTACGTCATCGTCGATCCGCTTGAGAAGAGCGCGAAGCTCTACCGTCTGTATGAGGGGCGTTACATCAAAGAGGGGGACTTTAGTCTAGAGTCTTACACTTTTGATCTAGCTATATGTAAAGCGGTGTTTGACTTCTCTAAAATCTGGAATTAGCGATAAAGGCGCAAAAGCGCTTCAAAAAAGGGTTGTCGCTCTGCGCTTCGATGCGCTGCGCCTCTGCTTTGTCCACGCCGTGGCGGTAGATGCGTTTGTAGGCATCCTTGATCAGCTCGATGTCGCTACGCTTCTCCAGCCGTCGGCGCAGTCCGACCACATTGAGTCCGCGCACTTCGGCGCGGTTGCCTTCGACAAGGGTGAAAGGGGGCATGTCGTGCGTGATGTATGATGCCCCGCCCACCATCACGCCGCTGCCGATACGGCACCCCTGCGTCACTGTGCTTAATCCTCCCACAATCACCCGCTCCTCTAATACGACGTCCGCTTCGAGGACTACGGCATTGGTGAGGATGGTGTGCGCCTCGATCTGCACTCCACCGGCGATACGCCCGTAAGCCATGATGAAGCAGTGCGGCCCTATCTGGATTGTTTCGCCTTCGCCCTCGCAACCGATAGCGCAAAACTCTCGAATCTGTGTTGCTTCGCCGACGCTGATGCGGGTGTGCGGAGTGCCGATGCGTGTATGTGAAAAGATGCGTACTCCGGCTTTACATGTAAGCGAACCCTCAAGTATGGCGTGCGCTTCGACGACGCAACCTGATTCAAGGATCACCCCTTCGTCGATAGAGGCAAAAGCCCCGATGCGCACGTTCGGTGCGATCTGTGCTTGGGGATGGATAAGGGCGGTGGGGTGGATGAGCGGTGGGGTGTAAGCAGACATGACGTTCCAAAGCGTTTTGATGGCGCAACAATAGCGCAACTTTGATGGAAAAGTACTTTCACCCCCTCTTTTGGTTTGATCTTTTTGTAGAAATCACTTACAATGGGCGCATTAAAAGGCAAGGAGTTGTCGATGTGGCGTATCGTGTTGATGGGGTGGATTTTGGGGTTAGGTGCCATATGGGCGCAGGGGCTTGAGGAGCATATCATTAGCGGCAAGCCGCCTTTGGAGGCAAAAGAGGTAGAAATGTTTGCGCAGACGATGAAGGTGGCCAAGGCCAAAACCCAAGCGGCGATGGCGGTGCTAGACAGCGGCGCGGCAACGCCGGAAGGGAGCGCTTCGGTCGAGCAGAGCCTTCAGGCGCTTCAGGTAGCTTTTTCGCAAGGCTCCAAGGCGCTGGGCGCCGAAAAGGAGGCGTGTGCGCAGACGGGCATGGATTTTGAGCGCTTTAAAGAGATCCGCGCACGGCTAATTCAGGTGCGGATGTATGAGCAGCTTGAGCATAACCGCGCCGTCCAAAAAGAGGCCAAAACCGCAAACACCATGCAAGAGGATGCCAAAGCGAAGCTTGAAGCAAAGCTTGCGGCGCTTGAGGAGAGTGTCCGCCAAAGCGAGGAGAAGCTAGAGCAGACCAAGACGCGCGAAGCGGAACAAAAGGCGAAGCTCCAAGAGAAGATCGCCAAAGAAGAGGCCAAGATCGCCAAGCTCGAAGAGGAGATCCAAGCCGCCAAAACCGACAAGATCAAAGAGAGCAAACAAAAGCAGTTAGAGCGGGCCAACGCCCAGCTTGAAAAGCTTATGG
>DZBC01000235.1 GCA_022729835.1 Sulfuricurvum sp.
CGCGCAAGAGAGCGAGCGCGTCAAAGACTCCGACACCCAAAGCCTGCAAGGCCATCTGGTGGCAGGATACCGCGCGAATGAGAACCACCTCTTCAAGGTTTACGGCGATTGGCTCTCCAAAGAGTACGGCATCCCCAACACCACACCGGAACGTACTTCTATCGAGATGGAGCAGAGCCGCTACGGGGCGATCTGGCATGTCGCGCGTCTTTTTGATGTGCTGGAGCATGTTCAGACGGAGCTGCACTACAGCGACTACCTACACAGCGAGTGGGAAGCAAAAAGCGAAGACGGGCGCTTTGCGCAGGAACAGACGGGGCTTTCAACGCTTTTTGGATTTGATATCGGTGCTTGGCACGGCGATGCGCATATCGAGGCGCTGAACAGTGATTTGAGGGTTTGCCATGAACACGGCAAATGCGACGGTTTTTCCAAGGCTGAGCGCACCGATGCTCTGGATGGCGCTTCGCTGCTGGGCTACATCGCATCCACCGGACTGCCCTTTTCGCACGCCCACCCTATGCCCGACACAAGCGAATCGCATCTGGGCGCCGCCGTGACCTTGAAGCGTTACGTCGAGGTACATGAGTTCAGCCTTGCGCTGCGCAGTGCGTATCGCTCCCTTGATAGCAATCCGGAGAATATCCAAGAGACGTGGCTGGTGCCAAAGCAGCTTGATGCAGACTATTACGACACCCGCCGCGACACCGCGCTGAGTGCGTCGCTGGGCTACTTTGCCGATTTTGAGGGGCTCTGGTCGCTACAATCGTCGCTGGGCTATGTCGAGCGGCTGCCGAGCGCTCAGGAGCTCTACTGGAACGGATTTCACCACGCCACCGACAGCTACATCTTCGGCGACGCCGATCTGGACAAAGAGCGCTCGATCAACGCCGATGCGGAGCTGATCGTGCATTACGGGCCGTGGAGTACGCAAGCGGGCGGGTTTTACTACCACTTCGCAAACTATCTCTACCAAAAGCCGCTGGTATCGAGTGATGGCAGCGTGATGCACGATCCCTTTCACCTCAGCGCCGTCTGGGCCATGGAAGGCTTGGAGGCGCGCATCTATGGTGGCGCGCTTGCTCAGTACTATGCTCAAAGCTGGGGAGCGCACCGCTTCGAAGCGTCGCTCTCGCTTGAGGCGCTGCGCGGCGTCACCCTGCACAGCGGCAACCTGCCGCGCATGGCACCTTATAGCGCAACGCTGGAGCTGCGCCATGCAGTTGGCGGTTTTGGCACGACGCTGCGCTACAAGCGCGTCGATGAGAGCCGCCATGAGGCGCAAAACGAAAGCGCTACGGAGGGCTTTGACTGGATCTCGGCGCGTATCGACTGGACGCAAAAATGCCTTTGGGGCGGCTACAGCTTTTACGTCAAAGGCGAAAACCTCAGCGACGCGCCGGCCTACAACCACCTCTCCTTTCTCAAAGAGAGTGCGCCGCTTTCAGGTCGCCAGCTCACGCTGGGCGCGACGGTGCGCTTTTAATCCGTATTCACAACGACGCGGTTGCGTCCCTCCGCTTTGGCTCTATAAAGCAGGGTGTCGGCCTCTTTGTAGAGTGGCTCAAAGCTCTGTATGTCATCAGCGGTGCGTACGATTAGACCAAACGAGGCGCTCAGATAGGTTCCGATATCACTCCTCTTATGTTCGATCTGTAGCGCTTCAATCATGGTGCGTATCTGCTCGATCTGTGCTCGGGCCTGTATCGGCGTAGCGCCCTTGAAGAGCACGCCAAACTCCTCTCCGCCCAAACGATAGCAGTAGTCGTCGCCGCGCTGCATGGTGTTTTGGAGCACCTGTGCGACGCGGCGGATGGCGTCATCTCCCGAGGTGTGGCCGTAGGTGTCGTTGTACTGTTTGAAGCGGTCGATATCCATCAGCGCAAAACAGAGAGTTTTGTGTTCGCGTACAGCGCTGCGCAGCATACGCGGGAAGTGCTCGACGAGATGACGGCGGTTATACAGACCCGTGAGCGGGTCGGTGATGGTGAGTTCGTGCAAAATACGTTCTGCCTTTTCGCGCTGCGCAATCTCTACCTTGAGCCGTCGGTTGACCCAAAGCACAAACCCCAAAATCAGTGCCAACACACTCACAGCAGCAATGCCCCACGCGATGATACGGTCATAATCGGCTTGGCTTTGAAATACCGGCGTGACCCAGCGGGCTTGAATCTCTTTTTGGTCGCATCGGGGATTTGGTTGAGCGCTTTGTCGAAAATGGAGCGCAGTTGTGGCTCATCGTTGCGGGTGCCGATGCTGAAATTCCAAGTCTCATCAAATTTTCCAGCGATGGAGAGTTGACCGATGTAGTCGCGCTGAATCGTATAGGCCAGCGTCGGGAGCGTGTCGATCATACCAAACAGCTCTCCCTTTTTGACGCGCTCTAGCCCCTCTTCGAGATGGCCCACGGTGACGAGTTGCAAGGCGCTATAGCGCTCATGTAGGATTTCGGCAAAGGCGTAACCCTCAACGATGCCGAGTTTTTGGTCGGTGATACTGCTGATATTTTCAATGTAGATCTGATCAAGTCTGGTGGCGATGGCGACGCTCGCATGCAGATAGGTCGCGGTAAAATCGAGATACTTTAGCCGCTCTTTGGTGGGCATGACAAGTGAGAAGAGGTCGCAACCACGCGTTTTTCCTTGCTCGAGCGATTCGCCCCAGCTTTGGGTGCAGCGAAGCTTGATGGGGGTATCGATGGCATCAGAGAGCAGCTTGATGTAATCGGCGCTGAGCCCTTCATGGATGCAATCACGGCTACGTTCAAAGGGCATCCAGTCGGGGTCTATGCAGAGATTCAGTGTGCCTTTGGTTTTGAGGTAGTCGCGCTCTTGTGGGGTGAGAAAATCTGCCGAAGTGTTTTCGTGCTTGATGGGATCGAAAATATAGTCACTTAAGGGGGCGGTATTGTCGATGAGGCCGTATTTTTTGTAGAGATCCAGTGTGTATTGGATGCGCCCCATGTCGATGGTGCCTAGAGGAATGCTTTTGTGTGCAATGAGCTGTTCTATGGCGTCGGCTTCAAAGAGCAGATGCTCTAGTGACTTGTCGCTACGGTACTTTTGCGCAATCAACCGCGCGATCTCCTCTTTGTGCTCCAGCGCGTAGGCCCAGCCGCGTAGGGTGGCCCGCTTGAAGCGCTCAACCCGCTTGGGATGGTTGGTCGCTTCGTCATGATGGGTAAAGAGCATGTCGCCGTAGAGATCGAAGCCGTAGTGGGTTGGATAGATGATGTTGATATCAACCCCGGCGGCTTGAAAATAGTAAGGCTCGTTGGAGAG
>DZBC01000236.1 GCA_022729835.1 Sulfuricurvum sp.
TGATGGCAGGATACAGCGTGCGCTCGCCCTACTCGCACGTCGGGGCCAACCGCGAGCTGCTGGCACTGCTGGCGTACGAGCCGATTCTTGTTCTGACGGCGGTTGGCTTTTACCTCACGACGGGCAGCTTTTATGTAGAGGATATCCTCGCGCAATCGCCGCAACTCGGACCTTTGTGGATGTGCTTTTTGGCGCTTTTGCTCGTCATCCCCATCAAGCTCAAAAAATCCCCTTTTGACGCGCTTGAGGCGCACCAAGAGATCGTCGGCGGGGTCGAGATCGAGTACAGCGGCGCCTTTTATGAGGTGCTCTATATGGCCAAGATGGTCGAGTACCTTTTTGTTTATGGTCTGGTGTGGCTCTTTGCGGGGGATTCGTTTGTGCTGGGCGCGTTACTCGTCGGCAGCGTCTTTTTGCTCGTCAATGCCGTCGATAACGCCACCGCCCGCGTGCGCATCGACCATCTGGTGCGCATCGTCGCACTCGGGGGCATCGGCCTTGCTAGCCTCAATTTGATCGGAGTGAGTTTATGAGTTTTTGGAGCAAATGGCGCAAACGCGCCCCGTGGATTCTGCACTACAACGCCGGAAGCTGCAACGGCTGCGATATCGAAATCCTCGCCGCGCTGAGCCCGCGCTACGACTTGGAGCGCTTTGGGGTGCTCAACTCGGGCAACCCCAAGCAGAGCGATATTTTTTTGGTCACCGGCCCCGTCACCTACCGTTCGCGCGAGCGGCTCATCGAGCTGTACATGCAGATACCCGAACCCAAAGTAGTCGTCGCGGTGGGCGCCTGTACGGCCACGGGCGGGGTTTTTAGAGGCATGTACAACGTCGAAGACGGGATCGACCGTTACATCCCCGTGGATGTCTATGTGCCCGGCTGCGCCGCAGGGCCGCAGCTCATTATCGACGGGGTGATGGAAGCGGTGAAGATTTGGGAGCGCAAAACCCAAGAGATCGAAGAGCCGTTTAAACTCTTCGGCGGCATGGGCAAAATCGGCGAAGCACTCAGCCGCCGCAACACTTTGGAGGTCAAAGATGAACAAAATAGACGTGAGCCTTGAAAACGTCGTAGAGACGATCAAGGCCTTTTACGACCCCGCAGCTCACCACTTTCTCACCCTCAACGCCCTGCGTGCGCCTGAGGATCAGATCGAGTTGGAGTGGATCTTTACCCGCTACGGCGTAATCGAGGAGCCGACGGTCTTTACCCTTACATGTAAGCGTGACGTGCTGATTCCCTCCGTGACTTCGTTCATCCCCTCGGCCATCATGAGCGAGCGCGAGACGGTGGATATGTTCGGCGTGAGCATCGAAGGCGCCAAAAGAGGGTTGTACCTCGATGATGATTCGCTACAAATGCCGCTGGGGAGATGCAGAGTATGAAAAAGACCGTAGAGATCCCGCTGGGATCGCAGCATATTTCCTTGCTTGAGCCGATCCGTTTTCGTTTTCACTGCGAAAACGAAGTGATCCGCGACGTCGATGCCGACGTGGGCTTTGTGCACCGCGGCGTCGAAGAGGCGTGCGCGAGCCGTTTTGAGTTCAAACAGGTGGGCTACGTGGTGGCGCGGGTCTGCGGACTGTGCGCCATCACCCATTCGCTGGGCTATACGCTGGCCGTTGAAAAGCTCTTACATGTAAGCACAAATGAACGCATCAAATACCTTCGAATGCTGATGGTAGAGCTGGACCGCATCCACTCGCACATGCTCTGTCTGGCCCACACGAGCGAAAATGCGGGCTTTGAGGCGCTCTTTATGCAGATCATGAACGATCGTGAGCTGATCATGGATGTACAAGAGGCCCTTAGCGGCAACCGCGTGCAGTTTGACTATATCAGCATCGGCGGGGTGAATCGTGACCTAAGCGTTGAAGCCGCCGCGCTGGTGCTGCGCAACCTTGCCCTGCTGGAGCCAAAAATCGATGAGCTTTTTGAGCGCTTTACGAACAACTGGAGCCTTTCGCTCAAGTATCGCGGTATCGGGGCGCTGAGTTTGGAGCAGGCTTACATGTATAACACCCTTGGCCCATTGGCACGCGCGGCGGGGCTTGTTACCGACGTGCGGTTAGAGACGGATGATTTTCCCTACGCGCAAGTAGGTTTTGAGATCATCACCGAGCGCGGCGGCGACATCTACGCCCGAAACCTTGTGCGTCTGCGTGAGCTCAAACAGTCGATGCAGATGGTGCGCAACATCGTCGAAGGGCTGCCTGAAGGGGCGATTCAGGAAAAGACCAAAGGCAAACCTGAGGGCGAAGCGATCGCGCGCGTCGAAGCGCCCAGAGGCGAGTTGATGTATCTGGTGCGCGGCAACAAGACGAGCATTTTAGAGCGCGTGCGCATCAAAACCCCTACCTTTTCAGGGATTCCCGCCATGATCGAGATCTTTAAAGGGAGCAACTTCGCCGACGCTCCGGCGATTTTGGCTTCGTTTGATCCGTGCATGAGCTGTACGGCCAAGTGAGGATGCCATGTTAAACGCCTTTATTCAAGCCCTCAAAAACCTCGTCAGCAAACCCGTGACCCTTCAATATCCGCTCGCACAGGACATCGTACTGCCTCCGCAATATCGCGGCCTTATCGAGTACAGCGCCGAGGATTGCATCTTTTGCGACAAGTGCGAACACGCCTGCCCGCCGCGCGCCATTATCTTTTTCCAAGAAGAAAACGGCGACAAGGTGTACCGCTACAACCCCCACCTGTGCATCTACTGCGGCGAATGCGTCCGCGCCTGCCCCAAACCGGAGGAGGCGCTCTGGCAGAGCGAAAAGAAGCAGCCTTTTGCGGTGAGAGCCGAAAACGTCAATAGCGAATGGAAGGTGTGGGAAGAGCGCTGTCACTCAAGCCGCGAAGCGTTTGCGGCGGCGAAAAAGGCTAAGAAGGCGGCCAAAGCGCAAAGTGAAAGCGTGCAAGGGGATCTTTAGCGGCAGTACACCACTCAAGTAGGCGTATGTCGTAATCTTGCAACACAAAAACAGGAGTCTCTCTATCATGGCCACTACGGTCAGACTTGATGATGCCCATGAGCGTAAACTAGAAAAGGTCGCGCAACTACTCCACCAAAAAAAGAGCGATGTACTGCGCGATGCCCTTGATTACTATGCTGATTATGTCTTGAATATCAAAAAACATCGCATTTTAATGCCGTCAAGAAGGTAAAAGAGGCAGACGCTCTTGAAGGCAAAGCGTTAGAAGGCACACTGCATATAACGGCGCATCCGGCCACCAATCGCGCAGAACATCCGGCCACT
>DZBC01000237.1 GCA_022729835.1 Sulfuricurvum sp.
ATTCGCCTACCCTCCAATCCCCACTGATCAATCTAGGACACACCATCAAAAGCCACTATCACGATGGTATCGAATTTTTCAAAGAGCAGTGGGAAAACCATATCCATCAAACCCAAACCATCCAAGACCAGCGCGAAGAGCTCGAGCGCTACCGCCAGAGCCACCTACTGGCCCATCAGTTCGCTACTGAGCTAAGCGCCTTATTCGAAGCAAACGCCACATCACTACAGCATCATAGTGACGTGGCACTGGTGCGCACCCTCTCGTATGTTAAATTTGGTGATTTAGGCAAAATATGGCTCAATTTTCCCGACTTCAACCGCTCCAGAGTCTATGGATTGGTCTATAACGATCAAAGCGCCGGTATCGTCATCGAGCGCAACGACAAACCCATCGCCCTGCTTAACAGCGACCGAAAATGTGCCTACGCCGTCTCCATTGGAGAGGGCAAAGCGCCGGGAATCGTACATGGAAGCGGCAACCGCGAAATGATCGCCGAGTATATCCCCAACTATCTACCCATCCGCATTGGCGATGAAGTGGTTACCTCAGGCCTAGATCACCTCTTTTTTGAAGGGCTCAAAGTGGGCCGAGTCAAAGCCGTAGTCCAACTACAAGGCTATCAAAGTGCTGTCGTTGCCCCTTATTACAACGCCGTATTGCCGGGCTACTTCCACGTCATCACGCAGGTTCGATGAGACTACTGCTGCTGCTTTGCACCATCTTGCTGCGGCTTCTGGCCTCTGAGCAGAGCATCGCCGTCGGTGCTGGTCCCTATCTACAAACCCAGCCCTACCAAGGCGCCGACCCTTTTTTGCTACCAAGCCCCGTCATATTTCTGGAGTATGAAGTCCTTTATATACGCTGGTCACGTGCGGGCGTTTATTTCGCTGGAGGTGAGCATTGGGGCGCTTCTGTGATGATTCAGCCGCGTACCTTCGGCTATCGCGCAGATGACGCTTCGATCCTAGAGGGCATGGCCCGGCGCAAACGCAGTTGGGAAGGCGGCTTATCACTGGCCGCCAAAAACGATCACGGGTTTGTGGAGTTTTGCTATCTACATGATCTGCTCAACAGCTCCAACCGCGCGCTAGCCCAGATGGAAATCGGAACTACCTTGGAACGCGGCGCATGGAGCTTCACCCCCACCGCTACACTATTGTGGCTTTCCCAGGGCTACAATGACTACTACTACGGCGTCAGAAAGAGTGAGGCCACCGCCGATCGAGCAGCCTATAGAGCGCATGACGGCTTCAATATCGCCTTGCAAAGTTACATCAGCTACACAATCAATGACACCTTCAGCCTGCTCACCAATCTACGTCTCGATCTACTGGATCACACCATCGTCAAAAGCCCCATCGTCGATGACATCTTCATCTATTCTGCCATGGTCTCACTACTCTATCATACGACATGGTGAGCCCGCACTGCTTACATGTAACCCCATTTTAAGTGCGCTATAAGTAAAATACCGAAACTTTCAAGACAAGGAAACGCATGCCCAAACGTGACGATATCAAAACGATTCTCCTTATAGGTTCAGGACCCATTGTTATCGGACAGGCGTGTGAATTCGACTATTCAGGTACACAAGCCGTCAAGACACTCAAAGAGCTTGGCTACCGCGTCGTACTCATCAACTCCAACCCAGCCACCATTATGACCGATCCTGAGTTTGCCGACCGCACCTATGTCGAACCTATCAAACCCGAAGTGATCGCGCAAATCATCAAAGATGAAAAAGTGGATGCAATTTTGCCGACAATGGGAGGCCAAACTGCCCTCAACGCCGCCATGAAAATGCACGAAATGGGTCTGCTTCATGATGTCATTTTTCTAGGTGCCAAACCCGAAGCGATCAAAAAGGGTGAAGACCGTCAAGCCTTCAAAGAAGCAATGATCAGAATCGGCATGGATCTACCCATCTCACGCTACGCCTACAATATCGACGAAGCAATGTTCGCCGCCGAAGCAATCGGTTTTCCCATTATCATCCGTGCTTCATATACGCTAGCGGGTGGCGGCTCAGGCGTCGCCTACAACATAGACGAGTTTAAAATGCTCGCACAGCGTGGTCTGGATGAGAGCCCTATCAACGAGATTTTGATCGAAGAGTCGCTGCTGGGCTGGAAAGAGTACGAAATGGAGGTTATCCGTGACAGAGCAGACAACTGCATCATCGTCTGCTCCATCGAAAACTTCGACCCAATGGGCGTACACACGGGCGACTCTATCACCATCGCCCCCGCACTCACCCTTACCGACAAAGAGTATCAGCGTATGCGCGACGCCTCTTTTGCGATCTTGCGTGAAATCGGGGTAGACACGGGTGGATCGAATGTACAGTTTTCTGTCGATCCCAAAACAGGTCGCATGATCGTCATCGAGATGAACCCGCGCGTCTCCCGCTCCTCCGCCCTCGCCTCCAAAGCCACAGGCTACCCCATCGCCAAAGTCGCTACCTTGCTTGCCGTAGGCTTCACCCTCGATGAGATCCAAAACGACATCACCGGTACCCCCGCCGCATTTGAACCGGTCATCGACTACATTGTTACCAAGCTACCGCGCTTCACCTTCGAGAAGTTCCCCGAAGCAGAATCCACGCTCACCACCGGCATGAAGTCGGTCGGCGAAGCGATGGCGATAGGGCGCACCTTCAAAGAGTCGATGCAAAAAGCGCTCTGCTCACTGGAAACTGGACTGTGCGGCTTTGACCGTATGAGCGGAGATGATGAATTCATCCGCTACGAAATCCGCCGTCCCAACGCCGAACGGATGCTTTATGTCGCCGAAGGATTTCGTCGTGGACTGAGCGTAGAAGAGATCTTTGAACTCTCCAAAATTGATCCGTGGTTTTTGTATCAGATTGAGGAGCTGGTCGCTTATGAGCGCACCATCGATCTGGAGATGCTTAGCGACTCTCTTCGTCTACGTGAAGCCAAAACCTACGGCTTCTCCGACAAGAAGATCGCTGAGTGCATCGCCGTCAACTCCGGGCACAAGCTCAGCGAAAACGACATCTATAATGCCCGCAAAACCTTGGGAATCACACTGGAGTACAATGAGGTTGACACCTGCGCCGCAGAGTTCGAGGCCCTCACCCCCTACCTCTACTCCACCACCAACATCACAAAGCACAGCCACCTTACCAGCCGCGTCAGCAATACGCGTAAAGTGATGATCCTCGGCGGCGGCCCCAACCGCATCGGTCAAGGAATCGAATTTGACTACTGCTGCGTCCACGCCGCGTTT
>DZBC01000238.1 GCA_022729835.1 Sulfuricurvum sp.
GGGTGGCCGGATCAAAACGTCACGGGTGGCCGGATGGGTGCGTTTTTTGCATCAAGGTGCTCACTGGCGAGAACGAACACAGCTTTGGCAAATATATGCTGATGTTAGAGACCCTCTCAGAAAACAGAAACCTCAAAGAGAAACTTAAAAAGGCGGAAGAGATGCTACGAACAATTACAATGGAGCAGTTGCCCAGTTATGAGCTTGGCATGGAACGTGGGATGGAACGTGGCAAATTGGAGACAGCGCGGGTCATCATGCAGGAGTTTCATCTCTCCGTCGAAGAGACTGCTAAAAAACTTGGGCTCTCCATAGAGGTACTCAAAAACTATCTTAAGCAGTGACTTACGGAAGAAGCAAGAATATTGTTTTTTAAAATCGCCTGCCATTTGGTCTAATGTATCACTAGATGGCGACCATGTCGCAATGTGTCATCTTAAATGTCACAAGCTTGAAAGGCTCTCTCCTATTTCGTTCATCTTATAGAACAAATAGGCAAATATGGATTTATAGAGTCTGCTTGACAAATACGCAAAGATTAGCAGACTACAACATTGCGATATTGGGCCCTTTACCTAGCCAAGAACGGCGGCAGAAACCGTACGGCGACTATGCCTTAGCCTCAGACAGCACCAAAGAGGGTTTTGCCCTTGTTGCTTTTGAGGGCACACGCCTCTTCGTAGCTCACAGCTTTAGCACGGAACTTCGACTTTTTGAGTTCATCGTAGAGCGCGTCCACCTTCTCTTCGGCGTTCATCTTTTTCAGATCACCTTTGCTTAGATCAGCGTAGTCTACCAGCTCGTTCCATACCGAACTCTCATCGAGCGAAAAGGCGTAGATACTCAGTCCCTCATAGCTAAACTGTGCATTGCCGTCGAGATCGATCACAAAAAGGGTAATGAGGGTTTCGGGGGTGAGAATGTTTTTGTACTGCTCGACCAGCGGTACCAGATCGTCAAAAGTCTCCAGCTCGCCGGCGAGAAAGAGCAGTTTGGTGTCGTCGCTGATGGCGATGGCCTGCTTGAGCGTCGCTTTGGGCGGGAGAATCTTGTCAGCCGAGAGCACTTTACCCGGCGTGATGATGAGTGCGCCACGGTAGCCGATGCGCCCTTTGACGCTAAGCGGTCCATTGAGCGATGCCTGCCATTGCAGGTTGTTAGCGTAGATATATTCAAGTGGTGTCATAGGGTTCCTTGTGTTTTTGAGATAGCGCATGCAGCCGCATAGACGGCGCGCACGCGCGCTTTGAAGGCCTTCATGCGCGGCTGAGTGATCGCTTCCATCGCCATGGTGCGAAGGGAGCGGATCTCGCCGAACACAAAGGCCGTGGGATCGCTGCGGCCTATAGCGATCAGATCGTGGACGGTGGCTTCAAAGAGGGTGCTTGCGGGACGCTCTAGGGCGTCATAAAGCCCCATAAAGAGCGCGCGTCCCTCATCGTCCATCTTGCATGAGTCGTCCGTGATCTTCAGCGCCACCGTAATGGCGGCGTCGATCTCAGAAGGCTCCAGCGCAGCGGCGACGGATGCAAGGGCGGTGCGGTTCACCCGATTTCGCCCTCAGAGGGCTCTTGCTGCACCTTCTCTTTGATGCCGCGACGCGAGAGGGGGATGTCGGCTCTAAACTTCTGGTCGCGGAGTGTTTTGCCCTCTTTGGCTTTGGCCAGCGCATAAACGCCCGCTTGCGTGAAATGCTCTTCAAACTCCTGCGTAAAGGGCATATCCCAGGTGATACAGCCGATGCTCGGACAGATCGCCGCGCATTGGGGATCATCAAAGACCCCGACGCACTCGATGCACTTTTCGGGTTGGACGTAGTAGCGTTTATTGCCTGTTGGATTGAGTGCGTCGTCTAGGATCGCATTGACCGGGCACTGCTGGGCGCAGGCGTCGCAGGTGATGCAGCTTTCATCGATAATCACAGCCATAAGAGACTCCTTTACATGTAAGGTTTTAGTAGAGCTTGAGCGTCTCGCCGACACTCACGCCGCTTTGACGTTGAGCAAGACCAATCGCTTCGCGCCACGGTTGGGGCGAAACACTAGGACTCATGAGGCCAAGCTTTTTGTGCACGCGGATCACATAAGCGTCGTTGCCGACAAAGTGATCCTCATACTCCGCCGCGTAGGGCAGATCCCAGATGATGCACCCCTCAGTAGGACAGACGTCGGCGCACTTGGGCACCGCCGCATCGACACATTCGATGCATTTTTCGGGCTTGACGTAGGTGTACTCGGCGCGTGGTAGCGGCGAATCCGAAGCCGACACGATGGCCGAAGCCGGACACTCGTCAATACAGGCATCGCAGTTGATGCAGCTATCGGTAATACGTACCGCCATCACGCACTCCTTTGCTTTGATTTATGATAGATGCGTGCCAACCACGGCGGCGGCGCGTTTCGCAGCATCTGCTGCAACTTCGTTATGGCCTCTTCGATTGACTCGTTCTCGGCGACCTTGACCGGATGGATATGTGCGCTTTGCACCATCTTGGCCGCCGTGGGGCCGATCTGGGTGCAGTACATTAGATCGCTGCCTTCGATGGTGCCGATCTTGTAGGTGAGCTTTTCATGCTCCCCTTCAGGCTCGGCAGAGCTATCGACAATGCGCAGCGGTTTTGACGACTCCGGCTCCACCTCAAAAAGGTGAAACTGTTTCGACCAACCAAAGTGCTGATCGATCTGCACACCGTCCGATGAGGCAAAGGCGACGATCACGGGAACTTCCTAAAACGACGCCGCGACGTGCGCGTGGCTTTGGCGTGCGCTCATGGGGATCTCGCTCATAAACTCCTGCGCCTTGACGGTGGGGAACATGAAGCCTTTTTTCTTATGTTCGCGGATTTTGTAGCTGCCCGCTTCGTGGCCTGAGACGTAGTAGTCGTTGAACTCCTCGTTGTAGGGCATATCCCAAACAATCGAGCCCTCGGTGGGACAGGCGGCGGCGCAGCGGGGTTGGTCGGCGTGGCCGACGCACTCGACACAGGCTTCGGGCTTGACGTAGTAGCGCTCGCCCTCAAAAGGGTTCTTCTCGTCGCTATCGCTCATAATGGCGGCAACGGGGCACTCGGGGGCACAGGCATCGCAGTTGATGCACTCTTTTGTAATCATGACAGACATAGGTTCTCCTTACATGTAATGGTTTCAAAACGGTTTTTGCATTTTTCGTACTAGAGCAGCGGATGCAGCTTGATATCGACGGCTTTGAGCAGCAGCGTCACCTCTTCGCCCTCGC
>DZBC01000029.1 GCA_022729835.1 Sulfuricurvum sp.
GGGCTTTTGAACCACGAGATATCGTAAGCTTCATGAACGAATCGACATCAAAAGCGACTACTCCACGCGTGAGCTAGCGTTTCGGTGGACGCTCTATACCGATGACACACTGGTTGTGTTGAGCCGATTTGATGATCGCGTGACGCAGCATATGCTCAGGCGAAACCACACCAACCAGAGCTATCGGCTAGAGCTGGCCGCGCCTAGTGCGCGAAAAGTCAAAGTGCCTTATGTGTTGGTGCGCTTTACAGAGTTTGATGCAGCAGCGAACAAGGCATCATTTGAGATTCATCTCTTCGATGATGATCGAGAGGTATTATTGGAGTATAAACGACGTGATAAGCAGTGAAGCGATGCTTTTGGCGGTAGAAGCGCAGATGCACACTCTAGTAGCAGAGGTGGATGACGAAGCGGTGACGCAACTATTTGTTACCCTCAAAGGCGGAAAGAGACTCCGCGCGAAGCTGGTGCTCAAAATCGCAGGCATGACGCCGCAGTCGGTCTTGCTCGCCGCGATTGTCGAGCTGATTCATGCTGCGAGCTTGTTGCATGATGATGTGATCGATGAAGCCACGTTGCGTCGGGGGGTCGCTTCGGTTAATGCCACCGAAGGCTCCAAGCGGGCGATTATGCTCGGTGATATCCTCTATTCCAAAGCTTTTAGCGCATTAACGGGCTTTGAGAGCGCGATTGCCAAATGCGTCGCTGATGCAGTCACGGCGCTCTCTAAAGGTGAGATGCAAGATGTGCTTATGGCGCAGCGTTTTAATGACGATGCTGATGCGTATCTGCGTATGCTCTATCTCAAAACCGCCTCATTGATCGAAGCAGCGGCACGCTCATCGGCATTACTCGTCGGCAAGGCGGCAGAGCCGTATGCCTTATATGGCAAAAATCTGGGGCTCTCTTTTCAGATTATCGATGATATTTTGGACGTCGTCTCGGATGAGGTGACATTGGGCAAGCCGGCGCTGAGTGACTACGCAGAGGGAAAGTGTACTTTGCCTTACATTTATCTATATGAAGCGCTGGATGAGGAACAAAAAAAGCGATTACATGCTTTGCATGGCCAGACTCCATCAGCTTCGGATGCGCTGTGGATTAAACAGGAGATGCTCTCTTATAGCGCGATCGAGCGTGCTTATACATTCGCGGCGCAACTCAGCAACGAAGCTAAAGAGGCGGTAGATGATCCGACGTTGCATCAGGTGCTCGATGCGATGATGGAGCGCCGTTTTTAATGCACTATTTGACGGTCAGTTTTACACATAAAAATACGACACTAGAGATTCGTGAGCGGCTTGCCTACAATGAAGAGCATGAAATTATCGCTTCTTTGGCATATTTGACCGCTTCAGCGCATATTAACGAAGCATTTTTGGTCTCTACATGTAACCGGATGGAGATCGTCTGTAGCTGTAACGATGTCGCTAAGGCGACCGATGAGATCGTGTTGATGCTTTCAAAACGTGCACGTATTTCGAGTGAAGAGTTGGAGCGCCGCGCTGATATCTTTGATGATGAGGGGGCGATTCACCACCTCTTTAGTGTGGCCAGTTCACTCGATTCGATGGTGGTCGGCGAGACACAGATCGCAGGACAGCTCAAAGATGGATTTCGTTTTGCCAGCTTGCACGGTTATGCGGGGCCCAAGCTGGCCCGCGCCGTGCATTACGCCTTTAAGTGCGCCGCAGAGGTGCGCAACGTGACCGATATCTCTTCAGGGGCGACGTCGGTTGCGAGTGTGGCAGTGGCCAAAGCGGCCCAGCTTTTGGGATCACTCAAAGGCAGAACCGCTCTGGTCATCGGCGCTGGAGATATGTCGGTGATCAGCGCCAAAACCTTGCAACGTCATGGAGCGCAGATCACATTGATGAACCGTACCCGCGCCAAAGCTGAAGCAATTGCCCTTACATGTAACGCCAAAGTGCGCCACTACAGCGAACTTTTTCATGCAATTAATGACTATGAACTGCTCTTTAGCGCCACGGGTTCACTTGAACCCATTATCACCGATGCGATGGTCTCTCCAGTCTCATTTACGCGCTATTGGTTTGACATGGCGGTTCCACGCGATATTGCCATTGGCAAACAAGAAGATTTGCACCTTTTTGTTGTAGATGATCTCAAAAGCATTGTCGATGAAAATCTGAGCCTGCGTGAAGATGAGGCGCGCGCAGCCTTTTTGATCGTAGGGCGTCATACGGTCGCTTTTTTCGAGTGGCTCAAGACCCAGTCGATTGAGCCGCTGATCAAAGAGCTTTATGCCAGAGCCAAAGACGCCGCTAGAGCCGAAGCGAAGCGAAGCGTATCGAAACATTTTGTTCCCAAGGCGCTCGAAGCCAATGTCGAAAAAGCCTGTGAACAAAGTATTAAGCGTTTTATGCACGAGATGGTGCATCAAATGCGCCGCTCGGTACGCGACGCTTCATCCGATACGATGATCGAAGCGCTAAGACGAATGCTAGATGTTAAAGATGAAGATTTTATTACCCACAAGGAGCGAATATGAGATTTAGCCGTGCCTACATTCCCACCGTCAAAGAGGCGCCCAATGAGGCGACCCTTCCAAGCCACATTTACCTCACCAGAGCAGGATTTATTGCGCACATTGCCAGCGGTCTGTACAACTATCTGCCACTGGGCAAGCGGGTAATCCGCAAGATTGAAACCATCATCAATGAAGAGATGGCGCGCGCCGGTGCTGAGGAGGTGGAATTGGCGTTTGTGACACCTGCGGAGCTGTGGCAAGAGAGTGGGCGGATCGAGAAGTTCGGCAAAGAGTTGCTCCGTTTTCGTGACCGCAAAGAGAACCTTTTTGTCCTTGGACCGACGCATGAGGAGATGATGGTCTCCATCGTGCGTAACCGCGTGAACAGCTACAAGCAACTTCCGCTCAATCTCTACCAAATCAAGACCAAATTTCGCGATGAAGCGAGACCCCGCTTCGGTCTGATGCGCGCGCGCGAATTCATCATGAAAGACGGCTATAGCTTCCATGCGACGGTTGAGGATATGAACCGCGAGTTTGATGCGATGGAAGCGGCATACAAACGCATTTTGGATCGATTGGGGCTGAAATACCGCATCGTTGAAGCTGACAGTGGTGCCATCGGCGGGACAGGTTCAAAAGAGCTAATGGTGCTGGCTGAGAGCGGTGAAGATACACTTGCTGTGTGTGATCATTGTGAATACGGTGCCAATATTGAAGCCGCCGTGCGCTCGAGCAAGGCGGCACCGAGCGAGGCGCCGGTAGCTGAATTTAACCGCTTTAAGACACCGGACATTAAAAGCATTGCCGATCTGAGCGCTTTTTTTCATGTTGATCCTTACTTTACGCTCAAGTGTGTCGCCAAGCGCGCGGTCTATGAAGAGGGCAGCTGCATCGTGCTCTTTTTTCTGCACGGTGATGACGCTTTGCAGAAGGTTAAGGCACAAAATGCCGCCAAAGCGCTTGATATCGTCGATGTGAGCGAAGAGGAGCTTTCGGATGCAGGGCTTTTCCCGGGCTTTATCGGGCCGCTTGATCTTCAAGGCTTTACATGTATCTTTGATCAGACGCTCAAAGGGGCATCATCAATGATCTGCGGAGCGAATGAGGTGGATATGCATTTTGTGGGTGTCGATCTGAGCGTCCTGTCCGAAGCAATTTTTGCTGATCTTGTTGAGGTAAAAGAGGGTGACGGTTGCCCGCGTTGCAACGGCACGCTCTCTTATACTAAAGGGATCGAAGTCGGACATATTTTTAAACTTGGCACGACCTACTCAAAAGTACTCAAAGCGGAATTTTTGAATGAAAAAGGTCAGGCAGAACCCTTTGTGATGGGAACATACGGTATGGGTGTGAGCCGTTTGGTTGCGGCGGTGATCGAGCAACACCATGACGAGAAAGGGTGCCAATGGACGCGGGCTACTGCACCGTACACCCTCAACATTTTGGTCTCAAACGTCAAAGATGAAGCACAAAATGAGTTGGGTGAGTTGCTCTATGGGCAGTTTCTTAAGGCGGGCACGGAAGTGATTTTTGATGACCGAAAAGAGCGTTTTGGCTTTAAAATGAATGATGCTGAACTCATCGGCTTTCCTTTTACGCTAATTATCGGTAAGGGATTGGAGCAGGGAGTTGTTGAACTCTATGTGCGACAAAGTGGCGAGAAGGTAGAGATTCCTATAGCCGAAGCCTTTGTACGCGTAATGGAGCGATTGTAGTGCTCTATTTTTTGATTTACCTCTTTTTGGAGGTGCTGGTTTCCGTAGAGATCGCTTCTGCCATCGGCGGTCTGGCTACTTTTGTAGAGCTTTTGCTTAGTGCGGCCGTCGGAATCGTCATTTTGTTGCGTTTTCAAGCGACGCTGAGCGAAAATATGCGCGCCGTCTCGATGCGCCGTATCGATTTGATGCAATTTCAAAAACTTAACCTCTTCACCCTATTTGGGGCCGTGTTGCTTATTATTCCCGGTTTTCTCACTGATATCATCGGTATTTTGCTCCAATTTCGCGCGATAACCGGTATATTGGTTAACCGATTTTCGGCAAAATGGCCCACTCATACCCCAACTTATTCTCCAAAGGATTCCAATGTCATTGACGTCGAAATTATCAGCGATCACTCTTCTAGGCACTAGCCTTTTTGCGGCCAACAACGCCGAAATCGAGACCTTTCTCAAGCGCCAGATCGGTGCCAACCCTTCCGTTAAATCACTCGAAGTCAAGGTGGTCGATACCAAGAAACTTGACGCGCCCAAAGGCTGGGAGGCGGTAATTGTCAATCTCAATGCAAGCGTTATGCAGGGAGCCAATGAGCGTCCGGTATCGCAGCGTATGGTCTATTTTGTGAGTGGCGACTACCTAACCGGAGATCTCACCAATATCAAAACGGGTGAACAACTCAAAAATAGCGTAGGTCCAGAGTTTAAACGAGAGTTTTACAGCAAGGCAAACCTGATTTACGGTAACGAAAACGCGAAGCATAAAGTCGCTATTTTTTCTGATCCACTCTGTCCGTTTTGCCGCCGTTTTGTCCCTGAAGCGATCAACTACATGAAGCAGTATCCTGAGAGTTTTGCGATCTATTACTATCACTTTCCACTTGAATCGCTCCATCCGGCTGCGGTGACACTAACCAAGGCTGCCGTCGCTGCAGAGCTCAAAGGGCGCAAAGATACGGTAGTGGATATGTACAAGGTAGAAGTAGACAGTAAGATCACCGATGAGAAGGTGATTCTTGAGGCGTTTAATGCTTCAATGGGAACCAAGATTACTGCCGAAGAGATTCATGCTGAAGCCGTTGAAAAACACACGGCTTTTGACATGAATGTGGTTTCTAGCATGATGGTAAGCGGCACACCTACTATGTATTTCGATGGTAAAAAAGATGATGCTAAGTCTAAATACAAAGAGGTAAAGGTCAAGTAAGTGTTGCACGAACTGATTATCGCCACTCGAGAAAGCAAGCTAGCGCTTTGGCAGAGTGAGTACATTAAAGCCCGCCTTGAAGAGCTTAATCCGGGGTTACATGTAAAGCTTTTACCGATGAAATCTATGGGGGATAAGATATTGGATGCTCCTTTGGCTAAGATCGGGGGGAAGGGACTTTTTCTCAAAGAGCTTGAAGAGGCGATGTTGCGTGGTGATGCGCATTTAGCGGTTCACTCCCTCAAAGATGTTCCGACGGTGTTACCCGAAGCACTGCCGCTAGTAGCGATCACTGAACGCGAAGATGTACGTGATGCCATGCTTAGCGAAAAGTACCAAGATATTGACGCCCTTCCTAGGGGCGCGGTGGTTGGTACCTCCTCATTGCGTCGTCAGATGCAATTGATGCGCCTGCGCCCCGATCTGAAGATCAAATGGTTGCGTGGCAATGTTAATACCCGAATCCAAAAACTCAAAGATGGGCAATACGACGCCATTATTTTGGCGGCTGCGGGTATCAATCGTCTGGGCTTGCTTGATCTGGTGGCATATGTGTATCCGATTTCACTCTTTGAAATGTTGCCGGCGATGGGGCAAGCGGCGCTGGGCATTCAATGTATCAACGATCCAGAAGTGATTGCAATCGTCTCAGCGCTTGATGATGAGTACAGCCGCATTGAAACAACCATTGAGCGTGAATTTGTCGATACTCTTGAAGGTGGATGTCAGGTGCCGATTGGGGTCAATGCGACTTTGATGGAGAATGACGACATCATCGTCAAAGCAGTTTTGGGGATGCCAGACGGTAGCGAGGTGATGAGTGATACTAAGTTGGTCAAAAGAAATGCTTATCAAGGGGTAGGGCGCATCATAGCGCAAGCTATGATTGAAAGAGGGGCCAAGTCCCTGCTTAAGCGTGCCGAAGCAATGGCGGTAGAGCAAAACGAAACGCTTTAGAATAGTTGAGGGAATTCTTTTTTGATGTTAAGGTTGTTATTATTATTTCTAATGTAGTATGATCTTTATTTTCCCTTAAAATGAGGTATATGAAATGCCAAAACCGCTGTTTACGTCGGCCCTTCTGGTCGCTTTTACGTTTTCTTGGGCGCAGGCTCATGTCTATAAAGGACAAAAAGAGTATATCAAGAACTGTAAATCCTGTCATGCCGTGGGCAAAGATATGGCGGGATCAAAAACCCAACGAGATTGGGAAAAGATGCTTGGTGAAAACGGCGCAACGCTGGCAAATTTGCATTTAAAAAGCAAGGATGCGGAAGCGTCGCATGACTATTTCGGTAGTAAAAAGTATGAAAAAAACGTAAATCATCTACTTGATTTTCTGCAAGAGTTTGCCAAGGATAGCGGCAACGTACCGGCCTGCGACTGATCTTTCGCTACAATAGCGGACTTTTTTTTGGAGGCTTCAATGCAAAAGATGTGGTCTGGGCGTTTTTCGACGCAAACTTCTTCACTACTGGATCAGTTTAATGCATCCATTATGTTTGATCGCAAACTCTACGCTGAAGATATCGAGGGCTCTGTCGCCCACGCCCGCATGCTTTGCGCACAGGGGATTTTGAATAGCGATGAGCTGAATCAGATCGAGACGGGGATGGCGCAGGTGCGCGAAGAGATCGCATCGGACCGCTTTGAGTGGCGTATCGGGGATGAAGATCTGCACATGGCGATTGAGAAGCGTCTCACTGAGATTATTGGTGAAGCAGGTAAAAAGCTCCATACGGCTAGAAGCCGTAACGATCAGGTAGCCGTGGACTTTCGCCGCTTCGTCTTGCGCAAAAACAGTGAGCTTATCCTTCAGCTGAAAGCCTTGATTCAGGTTCTCATCGACCTAGCCAAACCCCATACCCACACCCTGCTTCCGGGAATGACCCATCTGCAGCACGCTCAACCTATCAATTTTGCTTTTCATCTGATGGCTTATGCGGCGATGTTCAAACGCGATATCGAGCGTTTTGAGAGTTCTCACAAGCGCAACAACTTCTCTCCGCTTGGATGTGCCGCGCTGGCAGGAACACCTCATAATATCGACAGGTCTATGACGGCTCAAGAACTGGGATTTGAGAGCGTTAGTATCAATTGTCTTGACACCGTTAGCGACCGTGATTTTGCTTTGGAAATTCTCTTTAACATCTCGACCATGATGATGCATATCTCCCGCATGGCGGAAGAGTTGGTTTTGTGGTCGAGTTATGAGTTTCGTTTTGTTGAGCTCAGCGATGCCTACTCTACAGGCTCTTCGATTATGCCGCAGAAGAAAAATCCAGATGTACCGGAGCTCTTGCGCGGTAAAACAGGTAGGGTGTTTGGCAATCTGATAGGCCTGCTTACCGTAATGAAAGGTCTGCCGCTGGCATACAACAAGGACACGCAAGAAGACAAAGAGGGGGTTTTTGACAGTGTCGAAACGGCCCAGATTTCACTTGAAATTCTCAAAGAAGCCCTCTCAACCATGACGATTAAGCCGCAGTACATGTATCAAGCGTGTAAGGTTGGGCATTTGAGTGCGACTGATTTGGCGGATTATCTGGTCCAACATTGTGGGATTCCCTTTCGTGAGGCCCATCACATCACGGGCCGGGCGGTGGCCAAAGCCGAAACAATGGGGATCGATTTGAGTGATATGGATTTTGAGACCCTACATGTGATTGACGAGAGAATCCGCAAAAATGTGTTGGATTATCTCTCGATTGAACACTCGATGAATGCACGGACTTCTGAGGGCGGCACCGCGACGCTGCGAACGATGGAACAGATCATCTATTTTGAAAACTACTTAAAGGATTAAACCTATGACGGTGACGATTTCCCATCTCGATGCGATGCGCTTTGAGGCGAAAACCGCCAACGGCTCTTTTGTGATTGACTGCCCGACCATCTCTCCGATTGAGTACTTTTTGAGCGGTTTGATAGCTTGTAGTGCTTCAGATATGATCGCAATTCCGAACAATCAAGGCAAAACGGTACGCCATCTTTGCGTACGTGGCGACGTAGTGCGCAACGGCGATTTCCCCAAAAAATTTAATACCCTACACTTGCTTTATCATTTCGATTCCGATGCGGATGATACGACGGCGCTTCGCTGGGTGATGGCCAGCATTGAGACCTACTGCTCTACCATCAATACGGTACGCTCTAGCGTCGAAATCACGTATGATGTGATCCACAACGGAGCGACTTTGCGCAGCAACGAGAAGATTATCAGCGGAGGCGGCAGCGTCATTGACATGGGCAACATCGAAAGTTGCCCAGCTTAAGCAGCTTTACATGTAAGCACCCAAAGTTCTTTTAGAGGAAGTCTTTGGGATCGGCATCGGCAAAGTGTCCCCATGAGAGCTTTGCGCCGCCAAGCAGATGAAAGTGTAGATGTTTGACCTCTTGTCCTCCGTTTTCTCCGATATTGGTAATGACGCGATAGCCTGATTGATCAATGTTGACGTGCTTGGCGACTTGTTGGATAAACGGAGTCATCCCATGCATCATCTCCGCTGTGAGTTCATTGAAACTATCGACATGATGCTTGGGAATCACCAGAATATGTACCGGTGCTTTAGGGTTGATATCGTGAAAAGCGATAAAGTCATCGTTTTCGAGTACCTTGTTTGACGGGATTTCATGATTGGCAATTTTGCAGAAAATGCACATGGAGAACCTTTCTCAATTTTTTGTCATTGTAGCTTACATGTAAGCTTATCTCTCTTAAAGCGGCGCGACTGCTGAAGCTGTTTATAAATCACTTTGGATTACAATTCGCGCAATTTACCTACGGAGAAACGCTATTGAAAACGTGGTATGAAGCGATTGAATCGGCTCAAAGCGTAGAACGCATAGAAGAGATACGGATCGCGGTTTTTGGAAAAAAAGGGGAGCTTGCAGAGGCATTTGCCGCCATGAAAAATGCTCCAGATGATCAAAAGGCTTTGATCGCCAAAGAGCTCAACGAACATAAAAATGCGTTGAGTGTTTTACTCAATGATCGCAAAGCGCTTTTGCAGCTCCAAGAGCTTGAGGCTGCGATGAAAGCCGAAGCCATCGATGTAACGCTCTATGCGCCGACATCTCAGCGCGGCGCTTTGCATCCGGTGATGGAGACGATGGATCGGATTGTTGACTATTTCGTATCGATGAACTTTGCGGTGCAGACTGGGCCGATGGTTGAAGATGATTTCCACAACTTTGAAGCGCTCAATCTGCCAAAGCACCATCCAGCGCGGGACATGCAAGATACTTTTTATTTTAAAGATCAGATGCTGCTGCGCACCCATACGTCGCCGGTTCAGATCCGCACAATGCTTCAAAACAAACCGCCGATTCGCATGATTGCTCCGGGCAGCGTCTTTCGCCGCGACTACGATATCACCCATACGCCGATGTTTCATCAGGTGGAAGGGTTGCTCGTAGACAAAGAGGGCGCCGTCTCTTTTGCCAATTTGAAGTTTATTTTAGAAGACTTTTTGAAGTATATGTTCGGCGACGTCAATGTCCGTTTTCGCCCCAGTTTCTTCCCTTTTACGGAGCCTTCGGCCGAGGTGGACATTAGTTGTATCTTCTGTCACGGCGAAGGGTGTCGCGTCTGTTCCAAAACAGGATGGCTGGAAGTTTTGGGCTGTGGGATTGTTGATCCCAACGTCTTTGAAGCGGTCGGTTATAAAGATGTGAGCGGCTATGCGTTTGGTTTGGGTGTCGAGCGCTTTGCGATGTTGATTCACTGCGTCGGCGATTTGAGATCGCTCTTTGAGGGAGATTTGAGATTGTTGGAGCAGATGAAATGATAGTGACCAAAAGTTGGCTAAACGAATTTGTTGAGATCAGTGATCTCTCGAGCGAACATCTGTGCAAAACCTTCAATGCTATCGGCTTAGAGGTGGACAGTGTCACCCGTTTCACCCTGCCGCCCAAGGTAGTTTTAGGCAAGGTGCTCGAGTGTGTCGCGCATCCCGACGCCAGCAAACTCAGTGTCTGTCAGGTCGATGTGGGCAGCGCGGTGCGCCAGATCGTCTGCGGGGCCTCGAATGTGCGCTCCGATATTTATGTACCGGTGGCGATGATCGGAGCGGAGATGCCCGGCGGTTTGGTGATCAAACCTGTTGTGTTGCGCGGCGTTCAGAGCGAAGGAATGATTTGCTCATCAAGTGAGCTTGGTTTGCCTAAGCTTGAGGAGGGAATCATGGTGCTTGACGAGAGTATCGGTGATTTGGAGTTGGGAAAAGCCTTAAATCTCTACCCAGCGCTGGAAGATGACCTCATCGAGATAGAGTTAACGGCCAATCGCGGTGATTGTCTGAGTATTCACGGGGTGGCACGCGATTTGAGCGCGGCTCTTGGACGTAGTATGCGTGAGATAGTGATCGATAAGGAAAAAGAGGGGCGTATCGGTATTGGACGTATTGCACATCTGCACCAAAGTGAATCTTTGGAAGCAGATTTGTCGTATCGCGCTGCCGATGTGACGTCGCTGGAGCTACCTGTGCTGGTGCGTTTACGTCTGGCTCAGCTTGAAGAGACGTATGTGGGTGCGCTCGAAGGTCTACTGCTCTATGTGGTGCATGCGACGGGTGTGATCATGCGTCTGTATGACCGCAAAGCCTTCGGACTTTCAGATGAGCAGAAGTTGATGATCGATCTGGGGCATGATGAAGAGGGCTTTGGCGTGTTGCGCGGTGCTTCGGGGGTGGTCTCGACCATCGGCGTGTCTCAAGATGATGGGAGCAAGCCGGATCTTGGAGATGCGAAGGTACTGATCGAAGCGAGCTATGTCGATCCTGAGCTGATCGCGCGTCAAATGGCGCAGAGCAAACGCAAAAGTTCTCCTTTGTACTACCGCAGCGCGCGCGGGAGTGAGCCGCATCTCGACTTTGGGCTAAGCTACTTTTTTGATATGTTGGGCGCCAATGCGGAAGCGAAGATCTACGGAGGTAGTATCGATGTGACTCAGAGTGTGCAACCCTTACATGTAACGGTCAGTGCTGAGACGATCAACGCTTTTATCGGTGCCAAAATTGAAAAAACGACCATTATGCAGATTCTCAAAAAGCTGGGATTTTCTATTGAAAAGTCGCAGGGGGAACAGTTTGCGGTAGAAGTACCACGCTTTCGCCATGATATTGTTAATCGGCAAGATATTGTTGAGGAGATTGTGCGCTTGGTCGGCATCGACAATATTCCATCCAAACCTTTTGCGTTTAAGGAAGATTTTCGTTTCAATGACGATTATCGTGATTATCAAAAACGTCGTGAATACCGCTACAAAGCGGCCTACAGCGGCTTTTTTGAGAGTGTGCATTTTGTCTTTGCGGAGAAGCAGAAACTTGAGAGTTTCGGCTTTACATGTACGCATGAGAGCAAAGCGCTTCTTAACCCCATCACGGCCAATTTTGATACTTTGCGTCCAACCCTGATGCTGGGCCTGCTTGAAGCCGCGAGTCTCAATGCAAAGTCGGGACAGAAGCGCATTGCGCTTTTTGAGATCGGCTCCGTGTTTGATCCGCAGCGTAACGAATCGATGTCCATGTCGATGCTTTACTGCGGACATGTCACGGTTGAGGGGCTTGATAACGCCGGACGTCCGGAGATGATCGATTTTGCTAGGTTTGTTCAAAAAGTCTCTGATGTGATCGGTGATTTCACCCTTAAAGCCGTAGCGCAAGCAGCTCCGTTGATGCATCCGTATCAGGCGGCGCAGATCATTCAAAACAATAAAGAGATCGGTACGTTGTTTAAACTCCATCCAGACATTCAAGCGGCGTACGATCTTGAGGCGGCGTTTATATGTGAGCTTGACTTTGATGCGCTGGAATATGCCCTCAAAACAGCCAAACCTTACTCGAAGTATCAGGCTTCATATCGTGATTTGAGCCTCGTGGTGCCTGATGAGCTACGCTATGAGCTACTCTGTGAGTCGATTGAGCGTAGCAAAAGCGTCGATGTGATTCGTTTTTATCCGGTGGATCGCTACAAAGATGTCGCGCTTGGCGAGTGCAGCTCTTTGACGCTTCGCTTTGTCCTTCAGTCGCTTGAAAAGACGCTGAGCGAGGATGATATCAACTCTGCGATGGAGGGGATTCTCAGCGCGCTCACTTTTGAATTTGGGGTGGTACTTCGATGAATCGTTATTGTGTCGAGCCGGTTGGCTCTTTTGAGTTGGTCACAGATGAAATTGCACCGGACAAATCGATCTCGCATCGTAGCGCGATGTTTGCGACTTTGGCCGAAGGTACAACCATTATCAGGAATTTTCTTCGTGCGGAAGATACGCTCAATACTTTGAATATCGTCAAAGCCCTTGGTGCCGAGGTAGAGGATGACGGAGCGGTGATTCGTATTGTTTCGGCGGGAATCAAAGAGACGCCAGAGATTCTTGATTGCGGTAATTCGGGAACGGGAATGCGGCTTTTTTGTGGTCTTTTGGCCTCAGCCCAAGGGCATTTTGTCTTGACGGGCGATGCGTATCTCAAGCGGCGTCCTATGAAGCGGGTGAGTGCTCCGCTGCGCGCTATCGGAACAAAACTTGATGGACGTGACAACGGCAATCTCGCACCGCTGAGTATTCGCGGCGGATCGTTGAAGGCTTTTCATTATGAGAGTCCGATCGCTTCGGCTCAAGTCAAAAGTGCGATGATTCTGGCTGCATTACATGCTGATGGACCCTGTACCTTTGTTGAACCGGAGCTTAGCCGTGACCATACCGAGCGGATGCTTCGGGGTATGGGCGCCGCCTTACATGTAGAGGGTACGACTACGACCATTGAGCCGCTACAATCCCTGCTGA
>DZBC01000239.1 GCA_022729835.1 Sulfuricurvum sp.
GATATTTGGGAGTATCCACTCAACCTCACGCCCGATGAAGTCAAGCGGATGGTGATGCACATTTGGGAGCTGCGCAGTAGCTATTCCATGTACTATTTCTTTGACGAAAACTGCTCTTATCATATGCTTTGGCTGCTTGAGATCGCCAGACCCGCCGTGCATCTGCGCGAATATTACTACTACCCAGTGATTCCACCCGAGACGGTTTTTGCCGTCGCCAATGAGGGGCTTATTGAGGCATACCAGTACCGTCCCTCCAAGCGCACACTGCTCTGCAATTATGCGCGTGTTTTGGATGCGTCGCAGCGTGATCAATCCAAAAGAATCGCACGAGGCGAAGAGCAGATCGACGGACTGCTCAAGGAGGGCAGCACGGATCAGCAGGCGAATCAGTGGGTTTTGCAGGCGGCTGCTGAGCTGTGCGAATATGATTACGTCGGAGGAGCACTCAAAAAATCGCTCTATCAAGAACGCTTCTTGGCTATTCTCAAAGCCCGCGCTGCTTTGGGCCGCGGATCGGATATTGCTCTACATGTACCTTCCAATCCCGTTGGGGCCCACGCCTCGGGTCGCATGCGCTATGGGTTCGGGGTTAATAATTTAGGGATACAAAGCCATTATTTGGGTATTCGACCCGCCTATCAGGATATATCCGAAAGTGATCTGGGACGGTTGCGCGGTACGCAGATCGAATTTTTGGATCTGCTTGTCGGTTTTACACCCGTTCAAGCGCAGCAAGAAGAGTTTAACGCTTATCTGGAACGCCTTACGCTTATTTCTCTAGGCTCCTACGCGCCCATCGGCGCCTATTTTCATCCGATTTCTTGGAGAATGCGTCTTGGTGCCGACACCCAAAGCCTCGATGCGCAACCCCGCGCCTACGCGACAGTCGGAGCGGGTGGTACGGTTGCGTCTGACTGGGGCTATGGTTATATGATGGCCGATCCCTTTGGTTATTACGACGAATCGGACACGCTTTGGGGCAGTGACGGTGCGGTTGGCGGAGTCCTCTATTGGTCACAAACGCTTAAAACTCAGGGCGAATACCGCTATCGCTTCTATGCAAGCGGCAAGCGCCAACACTTAGCATCGGTTGTGATGAACTGGCAGATTGCGCCTAATACAGCGCTGATGGGCGCTTATGAGTATCTTGAACGCCTTGAAGGGGCGGAGCAGCGTACGCTAGGATCGCTAAATCTCTATTTTTAGTCTTGGAAGTGCCCGCGAAATGAGACAGCCAAAGGCCCTACGCGGCCTTCAAGCGTCTATGGTAAGCAGTAGGGTGTAGCGTAGGTTTCGCAAAACATCTCTGTGCAAGCCACCTGAGCGTTTTGTAGTGCGCACTGATTGCAGCCGTCGTTCCAGCTTGTGCATCCCTCAAGACATTCGCCCTTATAAAGGTAGCTGGCATTTTTATCCAGACCCAAAAAGCAATGGTTGGAGTAGGTCTGCAGTTTTCCCGAAGCGTTTAGGCCGCAAACCGGATCATATTGCATGGTACACATGGTGGGCTCTTCTGGTTCATCCAGACATTGGGGCGTGGCGTAGGTATCGCAGTGTTTTTTGGTGCAGACGACGCTACCTTCTGTATCGAAGGAGCATTCATTGCATCCATCAGACCAGCGCGTACAGCTCGATTCTAGGCACTCTCCCTCGTATAAAAAGGTAGCGCGTTTGTCTTGATCTAAAAAGCAGCGGTTGGAGTAGGTTTGCAAGATGGCAGGGCAGGGGGCTTGGATACATTCGACTTGCTGGGCTGCGCAGACGGGGGCGTATTGTTCTGTGCAGACGGTCGGTTCTTCAACGGGCTTTTTTTTGTTTGTACTGCCGCAACCGGCGCTGACGAGCAAAAGCAACAAAACACTCAGTGTTAAACGATACATGTAAACCTCCGAAAATGAAATGATACTACGCTACATCATAGAGATGGCGAAAAGATGAGCTTGACTTGTTTCATGAAGTAGTGGGCTTAAACTCGTTCATCAGTGCCAGCTTTTCGAGTTTGAGCAGCAGTGCATCACGCAGTTCGTGCAGTATCGGCATCTCTGCCACAACGGTATCTTGCTCTCCCTCCTTATGTTTTTGCATCATCTTCATAATCTGCTCATGGATTTGGTGGTGTAGCATGAAAATGGACTGCAAGTAAGGGTCGTTTGCATAGCGCGCTGCACTTTTTGAATCGAGCCACATCCCGAAGCGACATTCATGGTCGTTTTCGATTTCGAAATCACTTCGTTTATTGTTTAGATACGCCTCCGCAGCGTCAATCCAGATGCGGTGTTCGAGTCGCGCAAAGCGCAAGGGTAGATCGAGCGCATAAAAAGGCAATGGATCGCTCCAGCGTTGATCCGGTTTCCAAGTGGCGCGCCAGGGCAGCAGGGCCTCGGGAGGCATTGGCCTGGCTATAGCATACCCTTGGGCCAACTCACATCCGAGCTGTAGCAATAAAACACCATGCTCGATGGTCTCCACACCCTCGGCAATTAGGGTGCGGCGAAAGGCTGCGGCGATGCTGATAATACCCTCTAAAATTGCAATATGCTGGGCATTTTGCATGGTCTCATTGATGAAATGCTGATCGATTTTGATAAGGCTGATCGGGAGTTGCTGCAGATAAGAGAGTGAAGAGTAGCCTGTTCCAAAATCATCCAGTGCAAAGCTCACGCCCAGCGCTAGGCACGCTTCAATGACGGTAGATACATGTGAAATATCTGCCAGTTCAACCGTTTCGAGTATCTCGATCTCGAGCTGCGAAGGTAGAACTTCGGGATGGGCGCGTAGTAGGTCGCTTAGCCGAGTGACAAACTGCTCTGATTCGAGCTGTCGCGCCCCGATATTGACACTGATTTTGATGCCAGCTTCCGCTTTATTCCAAAGCTCAATCTGGGTCAAGGCGGTATCAATCACCCACTCTCCGATATCAATCGAGAAAGGGTGATCATTAATGACCTCTAAAAATTGAGCGGGTCCCAATAGTCCTTTTTGGGGATGCTGCCACCGGATCAGTGCTTCTACGCCGATGAGTGCTCCACTGCGCATGTTGACCTTGGGTTGATAGTAGAGCACGAACTCTTGTTCTTGCAGTGCCACGCGCAACCGCTCAATCAGTTGATAACGCTCTTGAATGTGCATATAACGGCGCATCCGGCCACCAATCGCGCAGAACATCCGGCCACTT
>DZBC01000240.1 GCA_022729835.1 Sulfuricurvum sp.
GCCGTTTTTGCTGATGATCACTCCTGAACCCAGCGCGTGTCTTTGGGGTTCGCGCTTGACGCGAAACTGTTGGCCAAAAAACTGCTCAAACAGCGGGTTGATCTGCTCTACCGCCCGATCGACACCATCTTGGGTTGTGGCGATATGCACAATGGCTCCAGTGGTGTTTTTGATTGCTTCGTGAAAAGAGAGAATCTCGTCCCGCTCTGTGGGCATGACCCGCTCTTTGATTTCGGGGGCCTCGATAAATTCAACTGACGTTCCCCACAAAGATAGGCTCAATAGTGTACTTAGAAGAATAGTTTTGCGCATCACAATTCCTTGTCATTTGGTTTGTGACAGTGTAAAAAGGAAGTGTAAATATCTTTTTAACCGCAACGACAGTCAATTTGACTTACAATCGTGCATTTCAACATCAAGAAAGGTTATTTATGGGGTTTTTCTCGAATGATTCACAGCGATTGGAAATCGAAAATCGTGATCTGGTGAAAAAAATAGCAGCGCTTGAATTGCGTAACAGGGATCTAGAAGAGATAGTGGCAAAAAAAGAGGCAGAAGCGAAAACATTGGCACTCAAAGAGGAGGAGCTGAGGATCGAGCTGGCACTTTATGAAAATGAACAGACCCTCAAAGGGCTACAGACCATTCAGGCTAATCTGGCTACTGCGGTGAGCGACTCCAAGACCATTGCCGAGGGCATTGATGCGGCCATCGAAACGTCCAAATCCTCCTATAGTGAGATTGAAAGCATCTCGGCTGCTTCGAGTGCACTCGATCAGACATCATCGGCATCGATGGAGTCGGTGCATTCACTCTCAGAGCGGGCCAGCGAGATCAACAATATTATTACGCTCATTAAGGATATTGCCGAACAGACCAATCTACTCGCGCTCAATGCCGCCATCGAAGCGGCGCGCGCCGGAGAGCACGGGCGTGGTTTTGCGGTGGTTGCCGATGAGGTGCGCAAACTTGCAGACCGCACCCAAAAGGCCATCGGTGAGATCTCTATCGTGATCAAATCGATCCAGCAAGAGACCCATGACATGATCGAGAAATCGGATTCGATGAATCGAAATATCGAGCATATGATCAGCAATATCACCACCTTGCAAGAGCATATTGACCACAGTGTCGATCAGAGCCACTCGATGAATGATGCGATTATGCACATGCGTGACCATATGTTCGTAACATTGGCAAAAGTGGATCACGTCATCTGGAAAGTCAATACTTATTTGAGTATTTTCAAAAACGAGCCGGCATTCAAATTTGTCGATCATCACAACTGCCGCCTTGGTAAGTGGTATGAAGTCGGGGAGGGCAAGGAGCGCTTTTCGGGTATGCCCAGCTATCGCAGTATTCTCGAACCGCACCAAAAAGTACACGATGCGACGCATACCATCTTTGAGCATTTCGACAAAGAGCGTTCACAGTGCCGTAGTATTTTTGTCCATGTACAGGAGATGGAGCGCAACAGCGGCGAGATTTTCCGCCAGCTTGATGCTATTTTGGGTGAGAAAGGTCAAGGGCAGCGCGCAAAGCGTTGAGATAGCTTTGCAGATGTGCGCGGTTTTGGTAGGCGATATCAAAAGCCGTACCGTGATCGACCGAGGTGCGCACGATGGGCAAACCCAGCGAGACGTTGATACTCTCGTCAAAATAGAGCGCCTTGAGCGGGCCAAGCCCCTGATCGTGATACATGGCGACAAAATAGCGGTAGTTTGAGCGTACACGCGGCGTAAAGGCGACGTCGGGCACCAACGGGCCTTCGAAGATAGTCGTACCGAGTAGCGCGTTGCACTCATCGATGGCCGCTTCGATGGCACGCTCCTCATCGCCAAGCACCCCATGATCCCCGGCGTGGGGATTGAGCCCCAAAACCCCCACCTTCTCAGGCCCCAAGGCCGCGTAAAAATTGAGCAAAAAGCGCGTCAGCTTCTCTTGGCTTACATGTAAGGCCACCTCACGTAGCGCCATATGCTCGGTAAAGAGCGCGACATACATCTTCTCACACCCCAGCATCATGATCGCATCTTGCTCAAAATAGCGGCGCAGTGCGTCGGTGTGGCCGACAAAGCCGATCTGCGCCTTGGCCCACGCCTCTTTGTGAATGGGCAGCGTCACGAGTGCCGAGGCTTCGTGCGCGACGCACAGCTCCACTCCTTTTAGAAACGATGCGTAGCTATACGCGCCGCTTTGCGCATCCACAACGCCGGGGCGAATCTCAAAGGGCAGATTGAGCGCTACGCTCAAAAGATCGTCAGGGAGGCTTACATGTAAGCGTTCTGCCGCTGCTTCCAGTAGGCTTCGGTCACAGCAGTAGATGGGCGTACATGTAAGGGAAATCTGCGCATGGGCACGCAGCGCGATCTCCGGCCCGACGCCGTTGTAGTCGCCGATGCTGATGGCGATCTTAGCGGACACAGAGCGCTTTCATGCTGCGTACCGCTTCGGATAGTCCCATAAAGACGGAGCGGGCGATGATGCTTTGGCCGATATTGAGTTCGCTGATCGATTCGATGGCCGCAATCGCGCCGACGTTTTGATAGTTCAGGCCATGTCCTGCGGCGACTTCAAGCCCCAGCGCCTTGGCGTGATCGGCCGCTTTGCGCAAGACGGCAAGCTCGCGCTCAAGCAGACGCGCAAGCTCTTTACGGGGTAGATCGAGCGCTTCGACGCTGTGGTGGGAGTAGGGCAGCGCGGTGTGTGCCATGGCGTAGAGGTTGGCGTAGCGTCCGGTGTGCAGCTCAACCATACCCGCGCCTAAGCGTTTGGCTTCGCTGATGGCGTCAAGATCGGGGTCGATAAAGAGCGAGACGGGAATCTCTTCGGCGCCGAGCTGGGCGATGGTGATATCAAGCGCAAAGCGCTGGCCTTTGACATCAAGTCCCCCTTCGGTGGTCACCTCTTCGCGCTTTTCGGGCACCAAAGTGGCGCGGTGGGGGCGCAGGGCGCAGACGATTTCGATAATTCCGGCATCGACGGAGCACTCAAGATTGACCGGAAGACGCGATGAGCGGATGATGGCGCGGGCGTCTTCGTCTTGGATGTGGCGGCGGTCTTCGCGCAGATGGATGGTGATGCCGTCGGCCCCGCCCTTCTCGCACAGGGCCGCGGCTTCCAAGGGCGACGGGTACACCGTCCCGCGCGCCTGCCGGAGCGTGGCCACGTGGTCG